>CAKUDT010000233.1 GCA_934645125.1 uncultured Eggerthellaceae bacterium | reverse complement strand
GAAATCTACAACGCCATCAAATACGGTTCTCTCGCAGAAAACATTGTTATGGACGAGCAGACGCGCGAGTTTGATTTCGATGACGAAAGCCTGACCACCAATACGCGTGTGGGCTATCCCATTGATTACATCCCGAACGCAGTGCTGGAAGGCGTTGGCGAGGCACCGAGTACGGTGATTTTCTTGACCGCTGATGCGTTTGGCGTTTTGCCACCCGTTTCCAAACTTACGCTTGACCAGGCAATGTACTACTTTGTTTCTGGCTTCACCAGCAAAGTTGCCGGCACGGAGTTGGGCGTTACCACGCCCGAGCCCACGTTTAGCGCCTGCTTTGGCGAGCCGTTCTTGCCGCTGCATCCGGCAAAGTATGCCGAAATGCTCAAAGATCGCGTTTTGGCTACCGGCGTCAATGTATACCTGGTGAATACGGGTTGGAACGGCAAGGGCGAGCGCATGAAGCTTCGCTATACGCGCGCTATGGTCACGGCTGCTTTGAACGGCACTATCGAAAACGCCGAATTTGTTGAGGATCCCTCTTTCGGTCTTGCTATCCCCACTTCCATCGAAGGCTGTCCCGACGAGGTTCTTTTCCCCAAAAATAGCTGGGACGACGAAGCTGCCTACGAGGAATCTGCTCGCAAGCTTGCTCACATGCTCAACGATAACTTCCAAAAGAAATACGCCGATCACATGAGCGCCGAAGTTGCTGCTGCCGGTCCACGGTTAGCGTAATTTCCAGCCGAGCGCGCTGCTCGTTGATGCAATTCGCCCAAGAGCGTCCTTCGGGACGCTCTTTTGGTTCCAGAGTGAGACCTTCGCATTGACGTGCCTGTTTCACTTACGCGCTAACTTCGCGGTGCGTCACGTCAACTCCCACCCCTTGCCGCACTCACCTTCAAACGGGTGGCTTGTTGACAAAAGGTGGGGTAATTTGTCAACAAACCGAATTAGCCTCCAAAGACCGCCAGCAAAAAGCCTGCCGCAACAGCGGAACCAATAACGCCGGCAACGGTGGGCCCCATGGCATGCATGAGCAGGAAGTTTGTTGGATTTGCTTTCGCGCCTTCCATCTGGGAAACGCGCGCTGCCATGGGAACAGCGGAAACGCCCGCAGAGCCAATAAGGGGATTAATTTTCCCACCAGAAAGCTTGCACATAACTTTGCCCAGCACCAAACCGCCAAACGTCGCAAATTCAAAAGCGATAAGCCCCAAAACGATAATGAACAGCGTTTGTGGCGTTAAGAAGCGCTCTGCAACAGCAGTAGCGCCTACGCTTACCGCCAGGAAAATGGTCACAATGTTCATCAATGCATTTTGAGCAGTATCAGACAGGCGCTCCGTAACGCCCGTTACGCGGAACAGATTGCCCAGCATCAAGCAACCAAGAAGCGGCGCCACGCTGGGAAGCAACAGGCAAACGAAGATGATAACGATGATGGGGAACAAAATAAGCTGGCGTTTCGTCACCGGACGCAGCTGCTCCATCTTAATCTTGCGCTCTTCTTCCGTGGTCAAAAGACGCATCAGCGGCGGCTGGATCAGCGGAATCAGCGCCATATAGCTATATGCCGCGATAGCAATGGGCGCCAAATAATCCGGCGCAAGTTTAGAGGTGAGCCAAATTGCAGTCGGACCGTCCGCGCCGCCGATAATGCCAATCGATGCAGCGACATTCGGATCAAATCCAATAGCAATTGCCAAAATAAATGCGCAGAAGATACCGAACTGCGCAGCGGCACCCAAAAGCAAGCTCTTGGGGTTGGCCAACAACGGCGCAAAGTCCGTCATGGCGCCTACGCCCAAGAAAATAAGCGAAGGATACAAACCCGATTTGACGCCAATGTAGAGAATATCAAGCAAGCCGCCATCGTGAAAAATATCGGTGATTGTCACGGTGCCGGCAATATAGCCATCCCACAACTCGGGGTGGTACAAGCCAGAGCCCGGCAGGTTGGAAAGCAGCATACCAAACGCAATGCCGACCAGCAGCAAGGGCTCGAACTGCTTTTTGATACCCAAATATAAAAGAACGCACGCGACAGCGATCATGATGATCGGACCAAAAATCGCGGCAAGATTGTCAACTAACTCCACAGAGGAATCCCAGGCAAGCAACTGAGCAATGCCCGTTGTCTTAGCAAGATTTCCGAGGACTTCAAGAATGCTATCCACGGCTTACCCCTAAATAATCATAATGGCGTCATCGGTTGCAACAACGGCGCCTCTTTCGACGATTATCTGCTTAACCACACCAGCGCACGGTGCAACAACTTCAACATTCATCTTCATTGCTTCCATAACGGCAACAACATCGCCTTCCGCAACGGAATCCCCCACCTTTACCTCAAGGGAAACAATGTTACCCGGCATAGGAGCAGGAACGGGCGTTCCAGCGCCAACCGCAACGGGGGCTGCCGGCTGTTGCGCCGCTTCTGCCGCAACAGGAGCCATAGTCGCAGGAGCGGCAACGGCCGCCGCAGGTGCCTTCGCTTCGTACTCATCAAGGATCATCGCTTCGCCGTTTTCAACCTCAACCTCAAACGTGCGATCGCGTAAAGTAACAATGTATTTCATTATTTGACCTCTTTAATGCTGATAAACCTCAGCTCGTTGATAGGTTTCTTCAATTCATCGGCAACAATCGCCATAATCATCGCGGCATCTCGCAAATCGGTGTCATAAAGCTTGATATCTCCCGCACTACCCGGAGCAAGCGGTTGCGCAGTTTCGTTGGATGAATCATTCGCCACAGCGTCGTCCTTGCAACCTGCAGTTGATGCTTTCTTCACCGGAGGCTCATCGGTAAGCTTCGTCAGAACTTTAATGACGAACATTAAAAGAATCAGCGCAAAAAATACCGTAAGAATGCCCACGAGCGAATATATACCTGCTTCAGCGAGCGACATTATTCCATCACAGCCTTAATACTATAGGAAACTATCTTTTCTTCATCTTTCTTACGAGCCTCAAAAAACGTTTCCGCTACCTGAGGAAACGCAATATATGAAAGAACATCCTCTTCGCATCGAGCCGTGCTGCCCAGCTCTTCTTGCGCTTTCTCGAACGTATCGGTGGGAAGCGTATCGGCATAACGGCCCGCAAGAGGCTGCTCATCGCCCAAAATCATCGCACGAA
>CAKUDT010000232.1 GCA_934645125.1 uncultured Eggerthellaceae bacterium | reverse complement strand
AAGCGGCGTGCAGGATGGCAACACCACCGGCGCGCCGATTGCTTTTTTGATATACGGCGATGCTGATTCTTCCGCAGACGAGGGGCAGTGTTTTTCCGAAGGCGCCGATGGTTCGCGCGCCTTGAACGCGGCGCCTTTCCCGGCGGTACAGTCGGCGGTTCCGCGTCCGGGACGGGGAGATTTAGCCGCTGTCCTTAAAACGGCTGCCGATTCGGTGACGGCGGTTGCGGATCGCTTGGACGCGCCCGACCAGGCAGCATGCGTTGTTGCGGCTTCGGTTGCTCGTGAGTTTTTGGCACAGCTGGGCGTGGAAGTTTTCTCTTTCGTATCGCGCATTGGTTCTGCCGCCCTGTCGGGTGAAGCAATTTGCTCGTATTCCCATGACTTCTCTGCGCTTGATACGGAGTTTTCCGCTGTTCGTTGCCCTGACCAGCGCACTTCCGATGAAATGGTTGCGTGTATAGAATGCGCTCGCAGCGCGGGCAAAACGCTCGGTGGAACGTTTCAGATTGTTTCCACAGGGCTTTTGCCTGGTTTGGGTTGCTTCGCGCAGCGTCGCCAACGATTGAATGCTCAGCTTGCAGCGGCACTTTTCTCGTTGCCCCAGGTGGTGGCAGTTGAGTTTGGGCACGGCAGCGCCTTGGCAGAAAGCGAGGGCCCCGCATGTCACGATGCCGTGCTGGTAAGTCCTTCCCAGGGCTTTTCCCGCGCATCGAATTACGCGGGCGGCATTGAAGACGGCTTGACTTCGGGCGAACCGTTGTTGATTTCTGTTTCTTTGGCTCCCGCCGCGCCAACGGGTGCGGGCAAAGAATCGGTCAACCTTGATACGCTTCAGCTTGAGCAGGCGAAATGTGCGGGTGCACCCGTATGCGTTGTTCCGGGCGCTGCCGTGGCTGCCGAGGCCGAAGTAGCGTTTGTTCTTGCCAACGCGTATCTCAAGCAGTTTGGCAACGCGAATATGACTGACATTTGCGCATCGGTTGCCGCATACGCCGACCGATTGAGACGGGCGGCGCGCTAATGACGTATCTACCTCCGAAATATGAGCTGCGTGAGTCGGTATTCTTCGTGGGATTCATGGGCGCCGGCAAGACCAGCACGGCGCGTCGGTTGGCGCGTACGTGCGGCGCGGCAAGCATCGATATGGATCGCTACATTGAGCGCCGCGAGCAGTGCAGTGTGGCGGATATTTTTGCACGCGGCGGCGAGGATTTGTTCCGCACCATTGAAACGGAAATTCTTGAAGAGCTGTCGCATCGTGAGCCGCTTTTGATTTCTTGCGGCGGCGGCATTGTGGTCAACGATGAGAGCCGCAAGGTTTTGCTGAAGAATGGCACCGTGGTGTATTTGCGTATTTCCGCAGATGAGGCGAAGGCTCGCATCACGAATTTTGCGAGCAGGCCGCTGTTCGGCGATATCGAAAACGCCCGTCGTTTGAATGCAGATCGTGCCCCTATGTACGAAGAAGTTGCGGATATCGTAGTTGACACGGCGGGCAAGAGCGTGGCCGAAATTGCGCGTGAAGTACGCCGTGCCCTGGTAAGAAGAGGGGTCTTATGCGAAAAGCAAAGCTAGTTGTCACGTTTGAGCAGGCGCCCTCGTACGAGGTGCGTATCGGGCCGGGCGTGTTGGCGAATTTAGGCGCCGATATTCAGCGCGCGGTGTTGCATCGTTCTTCTGGCTTTGACAATGCGGTCGAAGACGGCGGCGAAGGCTCCGACGCTGCGGTGGGCGCGAACAGGGGCGCTGCGGCGCATGCAAGTGAAGCAACGGTCAGCGCGGCAGGTGCGCGCGTGCTGCTTCTTGCAGATGCGGCCGCGGAGAAGACCGTTACCGCTCAGGCAAAAGCTGCATTGGGTGCAGTGGGATACCGACCGCTTGTGGTAAATGTTTCACCTGATGACGCGCTTGCCGCGGCGGGTGAGCTCTGGTGCGCTATGGCGCAAGCTCATTTGAGCGATGCGAGTGTGGTTGTTGCCGTGGGCGATGCGCCGTTGCTGCAGCTCGCGGGTTTTGTTGCCACGGCGTATTCCGGCGGTCTTTCTTGCGCGTATGTGCCCACCACGCTTGCGGCTGCTGTTGCAATGAGCGTATCCGATGGGGCAACGCTTGACATTGCGGGTGCAAGGGGCCTGGTGAATGCGGAGATGCATCCGCTTTTCTCCTGCATTGACCTGGATGTTTTAGCGATGGCTGATCCGGAGGCATGGCTTGATGGCTTTGCGGGATGCGCGCAAGCGGCGTTTCTTGATTCCGATGAGTTCTTCTTCTGGCTGTCCGATAACGCAAGTGCATTGCGTAACCGTTCTGCCGAGGCGTTGTGCGAGGCGCTCGTGCGTACGTTGGGTTTTCGCAGCCAGTTGTCATCGCGCGCGGAACAAGGCGATGCGCGGGCGCTTGCCTGCCTGAGCTATGGGCGGGATTTCAGTGCCGTCGCAGGCGCAAGCCTTGCGCAGGGCATGCGTTTTTCCGCGCTGTTGTCCCACTTCAAGGGAATGATTTCGGAAGATATCGTTCAAGCGCAAGATGCGCTGCTTGCTTCCCTTGGTTTCGTGCAAAAAGAAACGCTTTCGGTGGAAGGTGCGCTTGAGGGGCTTCTTTCGTTTGCGGGGCGCCGCGATGGCGCGGAGCTCATGCTGCCAGTTGATATTGGCTGTTGCGAGCGGGTTTTTGTCCCCGCCGACGAGTTGCGTTCGTGCTTGGAGGCGCTTTCGGTGTAAGGGCGCTTCTGTCGCGTTTTGCATTACGATGCATTTGCAGCAACATATGCTGCGGTAAAAAAGGAAAAAGGAATCGAATATGAATGAGAATCGTTTACTGCTGTTTCGCGACACGTTGTCCCAGCAGGGACTTTCTGCGTTCTACGTGCGCAACGAATCGGATATTCGTTGGATGACTGGTTTTGATGGCGTGTTTGATGGGGAAGGTGCGTTCGCATTGCTTGTTTCGCCTGATCAGGCGATTCTGCACACGGATTCTCGTTATGCGCTGGCAACGAACGCTGCCGCCGTGGGTTCGCCTTTTGCGGTGAGCGTGGAGCCGGTATCGCATGCGGCATTTGCGGTTCGAGCGCTTGGCCAGCAGAATTTTGCGCCTGGTGTCAACGTTGGCATTGAGACAAGCCTTACGCTGGAAG
>CAKUDT010000231.1 GCA_934645125.1 uncultured Eggerthellaceae bacterium | reverse complement strand
GCGGGAGCTGCTGGTGCGGCGGGCGCTGCGGGTTCCGGGGCTGCGGATGGCGCGGCGACGTGCGCCAATGGCGGTGTGATGGCTTCGGCAGGAGCTGGCGACGCGGCGGCTGGTAGCTGCGGCTGCGTGCGGGCGGTGGCCGGTGGGGCTGTTTCCGCTGATGATCCCCTATCGGCGCAAGGGCAAGGAGGTGCGCGATGAGCGTTGTTGTTGACATTCGCAAGAAGCTTGCAACGTTTGATCTTGAAGTGAGCTTCAAGGTCAGAAATGAAACGCTTGGCTTTCTAGGCGCTTCTGGGTGCGGCAAGTCGATGACGCTGCGCTGTATTGCTGGTGTTGAAACGCCCGATGAGGGTAAGATTATTGTCAACGGCACCACGTATTTCGATAGCGCGGCGCGGGTGAATATGAGCCCGCAGCAACGAAAAACCGCGCTGTTGTTCCAAAACTACCAATTGTTTCCTCATATGTCGGTAGCGAAAAACATCGCGGCTGGCCTGGGTAAAGATGTTCCCGCCGAAGAGCGCGACCGCATTGTGCAGGCGGAGCTGCGGCGTTTTTCGCTTGCAGGATTCGAGGACCGCTATCCCTTGCAGCTTTCGGGTGGTCAGCAGCAGCGCGTTGCGTTGGCGCGCATGTTGGCGGCCCGACCTGCGATTTTGATGCTTGATGAGCCTTTCAGCGCGCTTGATTCCCACTTGAAAGCGCAGCTTGAGCAGAACATGCAAGCGCTTTTCGATAGCTTCGACGGCAGCATTATGTATGTAAGTCACGATATTGATGAGGCGTATCGCTTATGTGATCGCATTGCCGTGGTTGATAACGGCAAGATTGAATCGATTGGCACGCCGGGGGAGACCGTGGGGCGGCCGTCGTCGCTTGCGGCCATGAAGCTCTCCGGGTGCAAAAACATGACGCGTTGCGAGTATCGGGGGCCGCATGCCGTGTGGTGTCCTGAGTGGGGCGTGGAGCTCAACGTGGATGAAGAGATACCGGAAAATGCTGTCTACCTGGGTGTTCGTGCATCGTATATTCATCTTGCCACGGGTCATTGCCCCCGAAACGTGTATCGTGCGCGCGCTCTTCATGTGAGCGATTCGCGTTTCGAGCATTGGGTAACGCTCGATTTCGAGACCGAAAAGCAGCCCGAACATCAGCGCGCGCAGGGCGCCTATCTGGAGAAAAGCTACGTGCAGCTGAAGCAGGATAAACTTGCGGTAAGGCAAGATGAGTTCATTCAGGCAGGCGATGTGGTTGACCTGTGCATTCCACCCAGCGCTATCTATACCGTAACGCATTAGGTGCTTGCTTTCATGGAATTGTGCGCTCGGGATTTTCTTGCCCAGGGGCGCTCGTGTAAGGGTGATGGGGGACGCCGCCTGGTTCTGATTCGCCTTGTTTGGGATGGTTGTGCAAGGTGATGCGCGGAAATTGACAAATTTCCGAAGCTTTTGGAAAGAATTGATGCTGCAAAGGCGCTTGGGTAGTCCTTCGCGGCGTCTTCCATATTTGTGACCTGGGGAAACGTAAGCGGCGCGCCCTTTTCGGTCGCGCCGCCGTACCAGAAGTCTCGTAAACTCGTCATTTTCTCGAGGCTTGCTTGTATGGGGCTGCTTTGCTTGCAGCGAAAGCCTGCTCGGAAAGCTTGCTAAAAAGAAAATTACGCAGCCCCTGCTCCGCCGCTTAGGGTGCCGAATTCTTTAATGGAAAGATCGGGTGCAAGGGAGATGTCTTTGAACTTTGTTGCTTTGAAGAGGTTGTTTATGGCGTCAACGACATCGGAGTCTACAGCATAGGACTCTACCGTTAACCCGCGAAGGCTTCTTCGTGTTGCATTATCCAAGTATTTCTCCAGTTTTTCTTCCAGGTCATCATATTTATATACGGTTTCGTCTTCGAGGGAGCTTACCGAGTTGTCGTATTCGAATCGTCCTTTTGAGGAGGAATAATCAAGATAATAGTAGTTTTGAACGGGCTGCCCATAAGAGTTACTTGCCTGTATTTGGAGCGCGATTCCGTTTGTTCTGCCACCGTACCATGCTTTCTTTAAGACGAAGGAGTCAGAATCTTTTAGGTTTTCAAGGCAATCGGTTTTGAATATGTATGCAATGCCATTGACGAATGAAATCATGTCCTTTTGCTCGGTTGTTTCCGCTAACTGAAGAGCGTCTTCGAATTTTCCAGCAGAGCATGCGCCAAGAAGAACTTTCTTCTTCTCGTTGTCAGATGTGGCAAGGGAGTAAGCAACGTCGTACTTGCCTTTTTCGATAATCTTTCCAAGCATTTCTGGCTTAGCGTCTTCTGCACTTTTTTCGTAAGCTGCTTTATATTTTCCGGCAGCAAAAAGCTCATCAGGAGTTCCGATCATAGGAGAAGCTATCATAAGCGCCGCAATGACTATGACCGCGATGGCGGCAATTGTACCAATCTTTTTTGTTCCGATTTTTTTGATGAAAGAAGCTTTTTCTTTGGTTCTCCCCGAGGTATTTTCTTGTTCAGGCTTCGCTGGCGTAATTGCCGATTCTCTGTTGTTCCCTCCGCCTACGGGGTTGCCGCATTTTGTGCAGAAGGCCGCAGCTTCGTACAGGGGAGTGCCGCACTTTGTGCAGAATTTGGGTGCGTTGGCGGCTTCTGTAACTGGCGTCTCTTGTCGGCTTTCGTCTTCGGTGCCGTTTTTGTTAGCGGGCAGAAACGGGCTGTTTTCTTCTGCTGAATCTTGAATGTCGGTTTCGCGGTTCTTGATGCTGTTATCGTTGGTCGACACCGATTCGTCCTTCATTTTCGCGTTGCTATCTCCCTTTTCATTGATAGCGTTTTCTGAAACAGCTGCTTCTTCTCCGCCTGCGGGTGGATTTGCAACATTAATTTCAGATTCGTTTTCACCCTGATTAGGCAGTTCGTCTTCCATTTTTCTCCTTTCGCGCTGCTTGACTATATAGTCAAGGTTACCTATCAAAGGATAGGTAACCCAATGATCTGCTCTTTGCCTTATTTCCTGGTTGGGAATGGGTGCTTGTTGGATTCTTGCTTGCAAACTCGGTCAAATCGACGATATTCGGTTGTTGAAGGGGCGCCGTTGTTCCCGAGTGAAAACCGGCAGCTGCGAAAGATTTTTCTGCACCTCTCTGACCAGGTGTTAT
>CAKUDT010000230.1 GCA_934645125.1 uncultured Eggerthellaceae bacterium | reverse complement strand
GCCTGCGCCGAGACATTCTGCGCATGGTGAAGACCGAAATCAAAAGCATAGAGGTAAATGAGCGTCGCGAGATTACCGAAGCCGATGTAGATGCTATGCTTAAGCGCGTCATCAAGCAAACAAAGGAAACGCTAGAAGATTCCAAAAAGGGTTCCGACCAAGAGCGCACCGACAAACTTGCTGTTCAAGTTGCTGTTTTGGAAGAATATCTGCCCCAGCAGCTGTCGGGCGATGCGCTGATCGCCCTCATCGATAAGAAGATTGCCGAGTTGGGTGCCTCGTCCAAAAAGGACATGGGCAAAGTCATGGGCGCTCTTACCGCTGCAACCGGCGGCAATTTCGACAAAGCAACCGCCGCAAAAGAAGTAGGCGCGCGCCTATCGTAAAAGAGCCTTTGACCTGCAGTCGGATAGCGAAAGAAATCAAGTTCCTTTCGACTGAGCGGGTCAAAGTGGGCAGGAAGTAAAACGTACGCCGATAGCTGAACCTTGCCAGCTACAAAAATAGAAACATCATAAGCACTTGTCAGCGATAATCTTTTGAGAGAGGAACCCATCATGGCAAACATCTTGGTAGTGCACGGCAGTCCCCGAAAAGACGGAAACAGCCAAATAATGGCAGACGCGTTCATCGAGGGCGCACGTGAAGTGGGTAACGAAATTCGTGTAGCCCACGTAGGCAACGCGAAAATCAACGGTTGCTTGGGCTGCGAATATTGCTTTACCCATGGTGGCGAGTGCTGCCAAAAAGACGACATGCAAAACTTCTACGGCGACCTAGAGTGGGCCGACACCGTTGTTTACGCATTCCCGCTTTACTACTATAGCTATCCCGCGCAAGTAAAAGCATTCATGGATCGCCAGTTCTGCGCTATCGGCGGGCGAAAGTTTGCCATGAAGCGAACCGCACTTCTTATGCCATTCGAAGACAAGGATATTACCACCGCCGACGGCCTGGTGAAAAGCTTTGAAATTGCCATGAATTACTCTCACCAGGAAATTCTGGGCATTGTTCTGTGCAACAACAGCTACGAGAAAGGCGCCGTTAACGGCAAGCCCGCAATCGAGGAATGCCGCAAGCTGGGTGCCTCCATCAAGTAGCACGCTGCGCGCAATGCAATAGCGCAAACGGGTGCAGCCCGCATGAAAGCCAATCGGATTTGCTGCGCTGCTCACAAACGCGGAATAGCGACAACCGCCTGGGCGAATGACCGGTCGTCGCCCTGCAAGAGGGGGTGTTAAGTGGTGCACATCTCCACCCTTTTATCCCGCTTTTCCCGCCCCCAGAAGTCCGAGAAAAGAAACAGGTCAGGGCGAATACCGCTCTGACCTGGCTTTTCCATGGTGCCCCCGAGATGATTCGAACATCCGACGCACGGTTTAGGAAACCGACGCTCTATCCCCTGAGCTACGGAGGCAACTTGCTCGCGAAAGCGAACTTTGTTATTGTACCATGACGTTTTACTCTTGCGCGAAATAAGAAAGAAAGGCACTTCATGTCACCGCGATTTGACGCATATGTTTTCGACCTAGACGGCACGCTGCTTGACACCATGGATGATTTCGTTGCCGTGACTAACACGACATTAGCCCAAATGGGAAGTAAGCGCACTTACACGCGCCAGGAAATACTGGACTGCTTTCAACGCGGCGGCATCGTAGTGCTTTTGCAGGAAGAACTGGGACAAGAGCTGCCCGAAGAAAAAGGAAAGGAAGTCTATCGCACTTGGTATGGCACATTTGCTGAGCACGGCCTGGAACACACCAAGCTCTATCCGCACGTCAAAGAAACACTGACAGCGCTGAAAGCCCAAGGCGCAAAGCTAGCGGTGCTTTCAAACAAGCGCGATGAAGACGCCAAGACGACCATCAATCATTTTTTTCCGGGAATCTTTGATGCAGTTCACGGAGAAAGCCCTGATTATCCGCGCAAACCTAACCCGCAAGGCCTGCTGAGCACCATGAAAGAACTGGATGTTACGGCACACGAAACCGCTTACGTGGGAGACTCCGCAGGCGATGTCCGCGTGGCGCAAACAACGGGCGCGTTCGCGGTAGCGGTTGAATACGGATACGGCACGAACGGGAACATTGGCGAAACCAACCCCGATGCCCTGATTTCGCAATTCGATCAGCTACTGTCGCTCTAAACGAGCCACACGGAAAGCGGCGGACGCCGAGTTGCAACCGCCAACCGTCGCCATCAAGCTGCAGAATCGAAATCCAACAGCTACGCGTGAATGACCTGGGGAATTGCCAGATCAAAGTCCGCGCGAGGAACACGCGGGACGCACTGCTCGTCGAAAGCAACGCCCGACACCCAGCAATCTTCACGCAGTTGCGGCAAATAGCGGTCGTAATTCCCCCCGCCGTAGCCCAGACGACCGCCATCGTTGTCAAAAGCAACGAGCGGCATTACCAAAGCGTCCAGCTCATCAGGGGAAACAAGAGGAAAACGCTCGAAATCAAAGTCGTTCGGATCAAGATTCTTGGCAGGCTTCGCAAGGAATGCCTCTTGGCGCAAAAGAGCCGTCTTATAATCAACGCCCACGAAAAGCATGGTGTAACCAGGGGCTTCTTCTTGCAAAACCATCACGGGAAGGGCAATACGCCAAACCACATGCTGCGCATGGCGAACAACATCGCGCAGGTCAACTTCGCTGCCAAGCGCAGAAAAGAGGCCGACTATTGGCTGTTTTTCCGGCACACACCCCGCCTGCCCAAAAGTCGTTTCCAGCTGCTCTACAACTTCGCAGCAAATAGCGGCGCTTTTCTGGGCGCGAACAGCAGGATTCATTTCGTTGCGACGAGCAATAACGCTCTTACGCAGAGCGGCTTTTTCCCGAGAAATGTCTGCATCATCAATCGTGACCATCGCAAAATCCTTTCGCCTCTGAACGTTACCCGAGTTCCAACCGGCTGCTTCGACGCAGGCGGCTTCCACGCACGGCCCCGCCACCAGCGCGTCCCGCCGCGAGCACTCCGACCGGCAGCACAACCAGCCAGCGACCACCCATCGAGCCCCTATCCGAGTCCTAGCACCTGCATAACCAAAAGCGCCACCGTAAGCAGCGTTACCACCACAACAGTCGCCCAGATAAGCACGCGGGAAATGCGACCCGAAACATACTTTCCCATAATGCGTTTATCGGAACTGATAAGCGCCATAAACACCAGCAGTACCGGCAG
>CAKUDT010000229.1 GCA_934645125.1 uncultured Eggerthellaceae bacterium | reverse complement strand
TTTTCACCACATTTTGAATGCTAAGACACATCGCGCGAATATGCTCTTGTTTTCCAGAACGAGAACGAAGGACGACTCGTTCCGCCAAACGCACTGCAGCCACGACACCAGTAATCGCCGTGCAAAACCCACCATCACATCCTGCCATTGTCTGATTCATGCTTCTTGCGAATCTCGTTCAACATCAACAATGCGTCTGCAAGGGGAATACGCTCCTGCTCGATTCTCCGGACACCGCGCCATTCGGAATCGACAAGTCGCAGGTAGAGTTTCCGTTCGGATTCGCGCAGGCCCGGCAACAGCAAAGGCTCCTTCGGCTTAATCTCATTGCCTTTTCTATCCACACGCGTGCCAAATTCCTCATAAGTCTCAAATGCAGGGATATCCATGAGCATGCTCTCACACGCAAGACCGTGCTCTCGGTACCCGCTCAGGATTTCCAACCCAGCAGCATCCATGTCACCCCAATAAACCACCAGATTCGCGCATTGAATCCAATCAATCGGCGTAACGTTTTGTATTCCAGCAAAACCATCGCCCATCACCGCAACGCCACGCTCAACATCGGGAAACCACAAAGCAGAATCGCGGTTTTCGCAGATTACAACCACTTCCGGTCTGTAAGGCAGAGCGCAAACATCGCCTTCAACCCATGAATCAAAACGACGCTCACCCTTGGAAAGATACGTCGGATCAAGATACGTGAACCTTACCTGGTCAGGGCGATCTTCTAATGGCAGCCTTTCCAAACCGGCAAGCTTTGCAACTACGGAACGCCTTCCCTGCGCGTCAAGCCACTTCGCGTGGAATCCAACAAGCGGCATCTGCCTGGCCGTAAGACCCCGCGCATCGTTTTCTCTGAACCACACTCCCGCCCTGCAAGCAAGATCGAAATCAACATCATCGGGCACTGCGCGCTTCATTTCGCGCAACAGCTGAGCGATATCTTCGTTGCTGATCCACGAAAAGTCCTGGCGAAGTCGCCGCGTGCGCTCACACGCCTGTCCGTAGGCCTTCTTCTTCCCAGCTGCAACAGCCAAAGAATCCATATTCTCAATCACAAAATGCGTCGGCAGGCTCTGCTTCGTACCGCCAACTATTCTTGTTGCGCACTCCACGCCCAAGCCAAGCGATTGAGCCATGCCACGCAGCTCGTCTCCCAAAGCACAAATATCTGCAAAGTGAGCTTCAAGCTCCTGTTTTGAATACGTTCCAAGCGGTACCTTTTTAGGCCATTGCGCATCGGAGCAGCCTGCAGCTTCCTTAGCCCACAATCCCTCATCGAGCCGTTGAAACGAAACTTCGATAGTTGCTGCGCTCTTAAGCATTTGCCGTCGCCTTCTCTACCAGCTTCGTCTGAGATACGCGAGATACACCCTTGGTGTTCTTCGTTATGTACACACAACCAGCTGCGTAGGGCGCAACAGATTGAAACTTATCCTCGGGCGTAGCCACTATCAGCTGAAACCCGAAACTCTTCCAAGCCGACACAGCGCGCGCAGTAAATTCGCTGTCTGCCTTGATAAATCCTTCGTCAAGCATCACGGGCGCAAATACGGGCTTGCTGCCCGCTTCACCACCCAGGCTATACAGCAATGCGGAACCCAAAATGAACGCAACAAGCTCCTGGACTTCGCCGCCACTTTTACCAGCAAGCGAGTTGTAGTAGCTGTCTTCGCGCTCCAATTCCGCAGGCCAAGATGCCTTTGCAGAAATCTCCACGTGGCGACGCCTGTCAAGCAAGGCATCACGGTCCATGCTGCCTGGGCGTATTTGATCCATGAATCCTTTGATGTCGTTATAAAAGCTCACCACGTCGAAATCCGCAGTCGCGTTGCCGGCAAAGTCATTCAACGTACGCTTGAATTCCGCAACGCGCTTGCTTTCCTTCACGCGCAATGAAATCTGCAGTCGTCCGCCATCGACGCCAAAAGGCAAATCAGCCAAGATGCCATTAATCGGCTCGATGCGATCCTCCATTTCCTGTACCGCCTTATCGAAGGAGCTCCGCAGTTGAACTAAATCCTCGCGAATCCAATGATGCATTTTATCCGCCCAGTGCGCTTCCTGCTCATCGATGCCCTGATGCTGTATCTCAGCAAGAATAGCAGCGTATTCCTGGTAGGACTCCAGCGTTTCACCTCGATTAGGGTCCCACCATCGACTCTGGAACAGGGAAAACGCTTGCTCTATAGCGCGCTTATCAGCGTCGGCGCGCTTTTCTGCTTCCGTCCGCTTGTCGCAATTTCCCCGATTCATTGCTTCTGCGAATTCGGAGAAGGCATTATGAAGATCACGCACGGTCGGATAAACCCGCTCTTTTTCTGCGGCAAGGCCCTCTATATGCTGTTCCTGATCATCGGGCAGTTCAAACTGAGCCGCATCAAGGCTATTCGCCTCTGACTGCAGGGTAGATAACTCCTCGTTCAGTCGCCTGAGCTTTTCCTCAGCGGCTCCTTCCCGTTTCACGCAATCAATCTTTCGCCTTTCAGCAACTTCGTATTGCTCACGCAGTTCAGCAAGGCGCCTGTTGCCCTTAAGAAACTCCTCAAGCTCATGCGTCAATTGACCAACGCTTGATTCAGCACCAACCACATCTATCTTGTCGAAGGAAATCTCCAGCAGCCGGCCGCACGCCTTTGACTTGACCTCGGCAAATGCGCGTCTTTTGTCGATTTCTTCCCTTTGCTTTGAGAGCTCCGCATACTCTGTCGTCAACTGCGTCAATCGCTTGGTCAAACGCTCAATGGTCGCTTCATTCGAAAAACCAATAACGTTGCGGTCGCCGCGTGCGCGGCCATGGGAGCCTTTGAATTTACGGCGCATCTGTCCGGCCTTAGTAATGCGCAAATCATCTCCCCGCAAGTCACGCGGATCCTCAACGCATAAAGCATCGTGGTTTTCATCAGCTAAAACGCGCGATAACCACGGTACAAACAGGCTTTCTTTGTCTAAGTCAAGCTTACTTGCAACGCCGCCGCTGCGATAATCGCCGATTGTTTTATCGGAAACATCGATTCCCCGAAAACTCACTCTAGTGCCAAGCCTCACCGAATCGATACTTTGGCTCAACTCATCATAGCGCGCGCAATCAACCAGCACCGTGCGCGAAAGAGCGTGAAGGCATATTTCTATGGCGTTCCGCCACGAGGATTCCGCATCTTTAATCTCCATGAGCTCGCCCGCAAAAGGCAAATCCTCAACACTCATG
>CAKUDT010000228.1 GCA_934645125.1 uncultured Eggerthellaceae bacterium | reverse complement strand
TATGCGACCTGGGAAAATGACGGCTTTCGACTATTGAAAAGAAGAAAATCCACCGAAAAGTGGGTCGTTTTTATCATGCCGCCCACGCTGTTGGGCGGCATCGCATCAGAGAAGGTGCAACCCGGACTACGTCGCGCGAATTGTTGACAAAAGGTGGGGTAATTTGTCAACAATCGATGTGTTCCCGTTCAGCGCGCTCCTGCGCAATGCGCTCTTTCGCGCGCGCAAGATCTTCGGCAGCAACCGCTTCCATCACTTCTTCCACATGGCTCTTGATGCCAAAAAGGGTGCGCGTGGAGTTCATCACCTGCGGACGCTTCCCTTGCGCCTCCGCCCCAATAAGCTGCCGCATTGTTTCCCATTGACGCTGAAAATCGCGTTCCGACTGAACCATCTGCCCCCCACTCTCGAACTTATTTTCCTCGCGCAACATTATGCTGCACGTCCAAATATACCGTAGCACACCCGCCCGCTCCGCGGTGCATCCGACAACGGTTTACATCCTACGTACAAACGTAAGAGAATGGCAACAAGACCTGGGCAAAGATAGGTAGATAACACGCCCGCGCCACCGCGAAAAAACAAATATGCTAAACTGTGCAGTTAGCATTTCGGACTTGGGGAAGCAGGTGAAAATCCTGCACGGTCCCGCCACTGTGAAACGGCTGCTCAGCAGTCGTAAAGTCAGATTACCACGCCGAAACGCGCCAAGGTACACGCCGGATTTGCGCGGATGGGCAATCCCCTTCTGCGCGAATAAAGGCGCAGAAGGCAGGCGGACAAGCTGCATGCGTACAAGCGCGCGATGCAAGCGAAACCACATGCGCGACAGATACGGGATGCCCACCAGGGGAGGTTTTTATGAAGAAGGTTTCGGTAGTGTTGAGCGTTATGAGCGCTCTTGTTTTGTCTCTGTGCTTGCTTGCCGGCTGCGGCGCAAAGCAAGAACCGGTCACCGTCGAAAACGGCGTTATCCAAGAAACGGGAACGTACAAAGTACCCGCAACGCTTGAAGGCGGATCCGGCAAAGCCACCATCGAGTCCCCTGCAACTGTTACCGTTGACGCCAATGGCATGACGGCAACTATCACGTGGAGCAGCTCAAGCTACGACCTTATGGTTGTCAACGATACCGAATACCGTCCGACCTCAACTTCGGGCAAGTCCACATTTGAAATCCCGGTAGCATCGCTTGACGCGCCACTCGAAGTGCAAGCGGAAACCACCGCCATGGCCATGCCTCACTTGATTGATTACACCATCACGTTCGATGCGTCCGGCGCAAAGGCAGCGTAGGTCCATGAAGCACATCTACGCCTCCGCGGCGCACAACATTGCCGCTGCAACTTCCGAAACCGCCGCAGCGGCAACAACGGCAGCGAAAACCGGCAAGACCGCAACCTTCGCAAAACGCATCGCGCTTATTGCGGCGACGTGCGCCCTTGCCCTGGGCCTTCTTTCCGGCTGCTCGCAAGCCAACGACGGTGAAGGCTTCCACAACACCGACATAGGGTGCGGCTGGGAACCGGAAAGCTCCCTTGAACTGCATTACGCAAAAGGCTTCACGGTGGATTACTACGAAGGTGGCTACAAGCTGGTCTGCATCGAGGGCAACCAGCGCTTTCTGGTAGTGCCCGAAGGCGCAACCGCACCCGATGGTCTGGCTTCCGACATCAAGGTGCTGCAGCAACCGCTTGACAACTTGTACTTGGTGGCAACGGACACATTTTGCCTGTTCGATGCGCTGGACGCGCTCGACACCGTGTCGCTTTCCGGCGTTACCGCCGATGGTCTGTACGTTGAGCGTGCTTCCCAAGCAATCGCTTCGGGAGCCATCAAATACGGCGGCAAGTACCGCGAGCCCGACTACGAGCTTATCTTGTCCACCGGCTGCCCCCTGGCCATTGAATCCACCATGATCGACCACTCCCCCACGGTAAAGGAACGCCTGACCGACCTGGGCTGCACCGTGCTCATTGAGAAGTCCAGCCTGGAAACCGAGCCGCTTGGACGCACGGAGTGGGTCAAGCTCTATGGCGCGCTGCTGAACAAGGAAGACGTGGCCCAAAGCGTATTTGAAGAACAGGAAAGCCTGGTCAAAGCGCTGGAAAACGAAAAAGCAACGGGCAAGACCGTGGCATTTTTCTACATCAACTCGAACGGCGCCGCTGTGGTGCGCAAGCCGGGCGATTACGTGACGCGCATGATTGAGATGGCCGGCGGCACGTACATCTTCACCGACCTGGGCGGCGAAGACACCGCAACTTCCACCGTGAACATGGAGATGGAAACGTTCTATGCGCAGGCGAAAGACGCCGACATCCTTATTTACAACGCCACCATTGACGGCGGCGTGAGCTCGGTTGATCAGCTGATTGCGAAGAATCCCCTTCTGGCGGAATTCAAGTCGGTCGAAAACGGAAACGTATGGTGCACCGACAAGAACATGTACCAGCAAATGGTTGAAACGGGCGTCATCGTATCGAACCTGCATACCATTTTCACTGATGAGAGCGTCGAAGTGCTCGATTTCGCTTATCGATTGAACTAGGAGACGAATCATATCCATGTTGAACGAGAAAAGCGAAAAAGAAACTATCAGGGCTGCAGAAGCGGGCAGTGCCGCCGGCGCAACAGCTGCGGTCGCGAAAGCCAGTCGTGCTACGAGCGCTGCCAGCACGGCAGCCACGACCAGCGCCAACGCCGCCGTCGCCGCAAAGCAGGCAGCCCCCTATACCCCCGCGCCGCTTTCGAAAGCGCAGAGGAACCGTCGCTTGCGCGTTATCGTTGTATTTGCAGCGCTCATCACGCTTTTGCTGGTCCTTTTGGTTTTGAACATTTGCATTGGGAGCATTGCGATTCCTGTTGACGACCTAGCATCCATCCTGTTCAACGGCGGACAGGGCACGGGCAACGATTTAACCGTTGAATACAAGGTGGTCTGGCAAATCCGCCTGCCGCGCATTATTGCCGCAACGGTGCTGGGCGGTGGCCTGGCACTTTCCGGCTTTCTGCTTCAGACGTTCTTCAACAACCCCATTGCCGGCCCGTACATCTTGGGTATTTCATCGGGCGCTAAGCTTGTCGTAGCCATTGTGATGATTGTTGGAATGGGCCAGGGCCTGGTGCTGGGTTCCTGGGCACTCATTGTGGCGGCGTTCATTGGCGCTATGCTGTCCATGGCGTTCGTGCTGGCCATTTCGCGGCGCGTAAGCTCCA
>CAKUDT010000227.1 GCA_934645125.1 uncultured Eggerthellaceae bacterium | reverse complement strand
TAAACGACGCTCCTTGAGAAGCCCACGACGAACACAGAGAAGTAACGGCAATCACAACAGCACGCAAATTGCACCGTTTTTAGGCATTTTTCGCATCCCGATTGCCATTGTTTTATTATAAGCGCACGACACACGCGCACGACCGACTATCAGGCGCGCAAGCAATTTCCACGCACTTCCACGCCCACTGCGGCGAAACAACGAAAGGACGAATCTTGGAGCTTTCCGCCGCCGAAGAGTACACGCTCAAGATCATCGCCGCCGAAAGCGCCTTTCAACAAGCTGCTGGCGAAGGGACCGGGGCGGCATCCGCGCCTGCGCTTGCGGCCGCACCCGCACCCGCCCCCGCCCTTGCGCTCCCCGACGGCTTGTGGCCCGCTGTGCGCGCGGAGCTCGTAGCGCAATCGGTGGTCGGCTACCCCGCGAACGCCGTTGAATCTCTCGCCCTCCCCCCCTCCGACCAGGCAGAATACCTTGCGCGCGTAGGAAAAAACCTGTCAAGCTGGTACCGCCTTATGATGACGCAAGACCGCGTGCTTTCCGCATTTCGCCAGGCAGACATTCCCGTTGTCGTGCTGAAGGGCGCGGCGGCGGCGATCAATTACCCGCAGCCGAACGGGCGCAGCATGGGAGACATTGATCTTATTGTGCCGCCCGAGTACTTTGAACAGGCGTTTTCGCTTTTGGAGCGCCTTGGTTGGGTAAACGACACGTCGCTCGAGATCAATCCGCGCCACGCAGGATTCAAAAAAGCGGACTGTCCCGAAATCGAGCTGCATCGCTTCTTCAGCACCTGCACCAGCAAACAGCAAGCACACTACCTTGACCAGGCCATATACAATGCTATCCCGCGTGCTACTTGGGAAGACGTCGCTGGCTTCAACGTGCCCGTATTGCCGCCGCTCGAAAACGGCTTGGTGCTGCTGGCGCACGTCAACCAGCATTTAGGGTCGGGGCTGGGGCTTCGCCAGATTCTGGATTGGCAGATGTTCGTTGCCGCTCACCTGACCAATGAGCTGTGGGAAACCGAGTTCCAGCGCGCCGCGCAGCAAATCGGCATGGAGAAGCTTGCTGTTACTACCACGTGGCTTTGCCGCTCTTACCTGGGGTTTCAGACTTCGGCAACGTGGTTTAACCACGCCGATGCGCAACTTGCAAACGACCTGCTACTCTATATCATGCACAAGGGAAACATGGGACGCAAAGTGGAGCACGGCGCGCAGACAACCCGCACGGTGCTGCACAACTTCCGCAACCCTGCCGCGCTGGTGCGTTACCTGTACGACGGCGGTCGCGTCCATTGGGCGCCGGCGCGCAAACATGCGTGGCTTGCCCCGGCCGCGTGCCTCTACCAAGTGGGACACATCGTGCGCAAGGGGCTCGCTCGCAACGTGAAAGTACGCGACCTTGCCAACGATGCTCGCAGCGCGCAAGAAGACGTTGACCTACTCAAACGCCTTGAGGTCACGAGGATGTAGGGTGACGAAGGCGCGGCTGTTATGCTGCATTGCAAATAAAAACGGGTCCTGGGATACGTTTCCCAGAACCCATCTTGGTTGCAATATTTTCGAACGCGGTACGTCCAGGGGAAACCTTAGTAGTACCCCGTCCATTTGGAGCCATCGGCTTCTGTCTTAACGCCCGGATCCGCGCCCTCGGCTGGCTCGTCGCCGCCTGCGGAACCGTTCTCATCCGTGCCACCTGCGGGTTCGCCACCTTGGGAACCCGAGCCCGCATTGTCGCCCGAAACAACGCCCGAACCGCTCACACTCGGCGTATCGCCGCCAGAAACTGTCGCGTCATCAGCGGAATCACCGTACACCTCGAACGCATCAACTTGATTGTCGGCCGTGCCATCGCCCGAGGAATGCAGCGTGCCCGCATCGGCAGAACTTACATCCGAAGCAGCCGTTGCAGCACTGCTCGATGCCGTCTCGTCCTGATTCGAGCCGCCACCCAGCGCCATAAGCACCACAAGCGCCGCGACCACAACCAGGACCGACGCGCCCAAGCCAATGAGCAAATTACGTTTCCGCGTATCCATAGATTCGCTTACCCTTCGTTAAATCATTGAAGTCCACAAGAAGCAGAAGGCGAGCGCAAACGCGCCCGCCTTCCGGAATACCTAACGACTAGCTGCTTGGGAATGCTAAACACAAAATACCCTAACAAGCCCTCATCCGACATGGCAAAACGCCACAAGGATTACCAGCCGCCGTCACCGCCCGGATCAACATCGGTGTCACCAGGGCCGGGAACGATAGACGCAACAATAACGTCGCGGTCTTCCAACTCGATGACATCCATCTCGGGACTTTCATATTTCTTCTGCATTTCTTTGTTCCTCTTCTAGACCGCGGCCTCGATTTGCGTAGCATAATCCTTTTCGGCCTTGCTTGCCATAGGATGCGCAAGAATTACATCAGCAACGTCAAGTACCGAACGCACCTGATAATCGCTCTCAACGGCTTCAACGGTAGTTCCATCAGCCGTTACATACTTGACGAATGCCTTCTCACTAAAGTTAGCAGAATAATAGTTTGTTGTCACCCCGGTAAATACAAGATTTGCGGTAATGGTTCCATCAATGTTCAAAACATTGTTGTTTGCCAACTTGCGAACATCCGTCGGCTGAGATGTCGTGACCTTCTTGAAGTACCAGCCGTTCTCAACAAAACTTGCGCCCTCGGGAAGAGCCATGGTGTAACCAAAGCGCAGCCACGTAAGCTCAGAAGGCTGAGCAACGTCCATCCTCAACGAACCGCCGCGGAACTGCAACAGATCGGTGATCTTGACGAACTTGGCGTAAGCAGCGCCTTCAACGTCGCTTTCGGTGCAGGGGGTCTCGAACGCAGCATCCTTGTACCAACCGGCAAACGCCATGCCATCCTGGGTCGGATACGTCCAAGAGGCCTGGTCGCCGCTGCGGTAATCCTGCAGCAGGTACGCGCCTTCGGCAAGCTTGACGCCGTACGTGCCGTCGGCGTTGGCGATAGGAGCATAGCCAGCTGCGCAGTAGTTCTCAGGAACAACGGCCGTGAAGGTACCGCCAGAAACCGCGATAGTAGCATCTGCCGCAGCTGCAGCGCTGGTCACCGTCCACTCAGTAACATCAAGCGAGCCGCCCTTAATCTTCAGAGTCGAAGGATTGGAGCTCGTGACATCCATGTAGATTCTGCCGGTGAAGTGAGCGTTGCCGCCGATGACGGTTTCGCCAACCGTGCCCGCTTCGGTCCAGGAGTCGGTCCAAATGATGCCCGTCAG
>CAKUDT010000226.1 GCA_934645125.1 uncultured Eggerthellaceae bacterium | reverse complement strand
TTGCCGCGTATTCCACCACGGGGAAAATCTCAACCTGCTGCAAGGGGGCAATCGTTTGCCCTGTTGCGGGAACAATCCGGCGAATCTCATCGATTTCGTCACCGAAGAAGTCCACGCGCACGGGGTATGATAAATTGCCGGGATATATATCGATCGTACCGCCGTGCACCGCAAACGTTCCCGCGCCCTCAAGTTTGTCACCTGCGTTTTCGTAACCGCAACGCACTAGATAGCGCGAAAGGTCCTCGAAACTTTCCAAGCCGGAAACGGCACCTTCCGACAAATCATCACCACAGCGCAACACCAATGGATCGCATGCGCACGCATCAACCGGCGGAAGAAGCCGCACTAAAGCACGCGCCGATGCAACAACAACGCATTGCTTGCCCGAGCGCAGCGCATAAGCCGCTTCCATGCGACGTGCCGCTAAAACGGGATCGGGCATTTTGCTCGAATTCGGATAATCGTGCCGCTCAAAGAACCGCAGCACGTTATCTTCGCCCAGATACGTGGCAACTGAACGTGCGAAACCCATAGCGGCGTCTTCACCTGCAACAACAACGAGCGTTGTCTGAGGCACGCGACAAAACTGCATGGCAACCATAAGCGGACGCGCCGAAGACGCCACCCCCAGCGTGGCATCTTGCGCCGCATCAAGCTTGTCCCAAAACTTCTTTACTGCTTCGGTACGTTCAAATCGAAATGTAAGCGAATCAATAAGCACGCAAAAACCTTCCTTGTTGCCTTTTGCCATGGAGACCCAATCAAAGATAACCGCAATTGCCTTGCAAAAATCTTCCAACTGACAATCGACGCGAAAACGTCTCCAAATACGAATAGCCGCAAATTTCTTGCGGCACGCATTCCTGTTTGGCGATATTCTATCAAAAGCAAAATCTCAAAGAGCGCGAAAACGACCATGCACAGCAAGAACGCAACGGAGGAGCCCATGGCACGCGAATCGAAAGCAAAAAAGAAACAACGAGCCGAAGCCGTCTACGAAGAGATGGCGGCGCTTTACGCAAGCGCTCCATGCGCCTTACATTTCGATGGCGACCCGTTTCGCCTGACCATCGCCACGCTGCTCTCTGCGCAGACAACCGACAAGAACGTGAACAAGGTAACGCCGATGCTGTGGCGGCACTACCCCACCGTTGCCGATTTAGCAGCGGCAAATCCTGGTGACGTGGAAGAAATCATCCATTCCCTGGGTTTTTTCCGCAGCAAAGCCGCAAACTGCATCAAATGCGCGCAAGGCGTTATCGACCTCTACGATGGCGTTGTTCCGAAAACCATCGCCGAACTCACAAAGCTTCCGGGCGTTGGACGGAAAACGGCGAATGTCGTTTTAGCGGAAGCTTTCGATATCGCCGAGGGAATCGCCGTTGACACCCATGTGTATCGCATTGCACGCATCCTTGATTTCTCGAAAGGCGAAACACCCGATCAAGTCGAAAAGGACCTGTGCGCCTTGTACCCGAAAGACCATTGGGTCAACATCAATCGCCGTTGGGTCCTGTTTGGACGTGAAATATGCATTGCGCGTCGCCCGCGCTGCGCTGACTGCCCTCTTGCCCAAAAAGGGCTGTGCCCTGAAATGCGGTAAAGACGCAAAGCCGCGAGGAAACGCAGCTGTGCGGTGCGTTGGGCGCGGCGCTTTTCGCTTATGAGGAATTGCGCCTACGCGATTAAGCCTTCTATCAGGATTTTTGCGCCAATGCCGATAAGCACCACACCACCCACTACCTGAGCAGGTCGCTCATAGCGGCTTCCGAAAGCATGTCCTGCCGCCACGCCCGCAAGCGAGAGCGCAAACGTGGTGATACCGATAATGCTCACCGACGGCAAAATTTCCACGTGCAGGAAAGCAAACGTAATGCCAACAGCCAACGCGTCAATGCTTGTTGCAACGGCCAGCAGGAACAGCTCCTTCAGGTCAAGCGCAAAACCACCGCCTGATTCTTCTTCGCCATCTTCTGCGTCATGGAACACATCCCAGAGCATCTTCCCGCCGATAAAAGTCAGAAGCGCAAAAGCAATCCAGTGGGATACCGAGGTCACAAAGCCGGCAAACTGCGTGCCCAGCGCCCAACCCAAAGTGGGCATGAGCGCCTGAAACACCCCGAAAAGCAGCGCAATCACTAGTGCTTGCTTCATATTCAGGCGCGGCATGGCTAAGCCCTTGCACACGGCAACGGCGAAGGCATCCATCGACAGCCCTACGCCGATGAGCAGCAAATCAACTAATCCCACGAATAACGCCTCTCATACTATCCGGTTCCTCACGTTGAAAAAAGCGCGGCGTCAATACCATTCCGGGATAACGCTACGGGACACCCCTATGGAATCAACCGGTCGTCTTCCCTGTTGAAAAATCCCTCTTTTTGCAAATCGGCCAAAAGCCCCTCGAAATAATCTTGCGTCACGCCATCGCGTCCAGCGCGCCGCTCGAAATCGTTCAAATCCTCAAACACTTGCTCTGCACCAATACCGGGCACCGCCAGAACAAGACGCACAATCTCCGCGCGTTTCTGCCGCCGCGAACCTTCGAATTTACTTTGGCGCGTATATTCCTTGCTGCGACGACTGGGATTCACGGTAGTCCGTTTCAAATACGCCCCGTAATCGAGCAGCGCGTAATACCAACCACGCACGTTTTCATGTGGACAGGCTTCTTGCACTAGAGGCGTAATCTGCTTATCGGAAACATCGCATTGACCAGGAAAAAGTTCATGGAGAAACACCGTGCGCACGTTTGTTTCCAGATATACCCCCGGTACATTGAACGAAAACGCCCGAACA
Organism: uncultured Eggerthellaceae bacterium; assembly: GCA_934645125.1. Taxonomy (GTDB): domain Bacteria; phylum Actinomycetota; class Coriobacteriia; order Coriobacteriales; family Eggerthellaceae; genus CAKUOV01. The sequence continues at coordinate 466 of CAKUDT010000226.1, read as the reverse complement.
CCCGCTGCCGTTGCCGGCCCAATACCGGGAAGCGCAAGCAGCGCGTCAAGCTCGCGGGGAATGGTTCCATCGTGGTGCGCAGCGCATTCATCGGCGCAGCGCTTCAACGCCAACGCACGGCGGTTATACCCCATACCTTGCCATTCGTCCACCACATCGGCCGTTGATGCACTCGCCAACGCATCAACCGTGGGAAATCTGTCAAGAAAACGCTCCCAGCGGACCAACACGCGCGCCACTTGCGTTTGCTGCAACATAACTTCGGAAACCAGCACCTCATAGGGGTCGCGCGTATTGCGCCAGGGAAGATCGCGGTACAGCTCGACTCCCTTATCCCAGACCAGCTGGCAGAAATCCGCCTTACTCAGCGTCAGATTCTGCTGATCCCAGGTCATCACGGTCTTCCCCTAGCAATGTTGCAACGTCGTTGGCTCCCTCGAAGCCCAAGAACGCATCGAGTCCTTCC
>CAKUDT010000225.1 GCA_934645125.1 uncultured Eggerthellaceae bacterium | reverse complement strand
CGCCAAAGGAGCAGGTGTCGAGAATGCGGCGCTCATCGGCGGGATTGCGGGTAAACAGATAGAGCGCCAGCGGCTTCTCTTTGTCCTTGAGGTCGGCTACTACCTGGTCAAACGAGTAGAAGGTGAGAATGGGTAGAATGGGTCCGAAGATTTCCTCGCCCATAATGGCGTCGCTTTCGATAACAGCATCCATCAAGGTGGGTTCAATCTGGCATGTTTCTGCATTAGTGCGACCGCCAAAAACCACTTTGCGCTGATCCATAAGGCCGCATAAGCGCGCGAAATGCTTCTGGTTGATAATCTTGCCGTAGTTTGCGTTCGCCAGCGGGTTTTCACTGAATTGGCGTTTTATCTGGTCTGATAGCTCTGCAACCAGTTGGTCGTGAACCGAACGTTCGACTAGAATGTAATCAGGTGCCACGCACGTATGACCGCAGTTGAGGAATTTTCCGAACACGATGCGCTTCGCTGCCAGCTTGATGTTGGCGCTGGCGTCTACGATGCAGGGGCTTTTTCCACCCAACTCAAGCACGGCGGGCGTCAAGCGCTCTGCCGCATGGCGCAGCACTTCTTTTCCAACGGCTTGGCTGCCGGTGAAGAAGATGAAATCGAACTTCTGGTCGAGCAGCGCCGTGTTTTCCGCGCGCCCGCCCGTAACAACGGCCACGTATTCGGGCAGGAAGCATTCCCTTACCATGGTTTCAATAACCTTGCTTGTTGCCGGCGAATAAGCACTTGGCTTCAAAATAGCGGTGTTACCTGCGGCAATGGCATCGGCCAAGGGGTCAATCGTCAAAAGGAACGGGTAGTTCCAAGGACTCATGATAAGCGTGTTTCCATAAGGAACCGCCTGCGTGAAGCTATGGGACGCGAACTGCGCGAGCGGCGTGTAAACCGTTTTGCGGCGCGCCAGCTTGCGCGTGTGCTTGATCATATAAGAGATTTCCGTGAGCGCCAGCCCGCTTTCGCACATGAAGCCTTCGTAAGCACTTTTTCCCAGGTCAGCGGTGAGCGCCGCATGAATGTCGTTTTCATGCGCCTTTACGGCAGCGTAAAGTTTGCGTAGTTGCTCCAAGCGGAATTCTACGGGAATTGTTGCGCCGCTGTTGAAGAACGCGCGCTGCTGTGCCACCAGGGCTTGGATTTCTTCGCTGGTCACTTTTAGCTCCAATCGGATTGGTCGGCAACTTGCTCGTAAAGGCCGGCAAGTTCTTGCGCGGTCATCAGGCGGGGAACAGGATACAGCGGATTTGCTTCTTTTTCTGCCGTGTGTGCCAGATGCGCAATGTCTTCGCGTTCGATGCCGCGAATTTTGTCGGGAATGTTCATGTTTTCATTAAGCTCCCTGATAGCAGCTATGAATTGCGCAGCACCTTCCGCTGGCGAATCAAGCTCGGAACACACCCCGGCGGCACAGCCCATCTCGTGGAGCTTTTTGTGCGCCGCTTCTCCATAGGCATCCAGAACATAGGGCATGATAACGGCATTCGCCAGGCCGTGCGGAACGCCGTACTGACCGCCCAGGGAATGCGCAATGGCGTGGATGTAACCCACGTACGACATGGAAAACGCAATGCCCGCTTTATACGCGGCGTGCAGCATGTTTTCGCGCGCTTCGTGGTTATTGCCGTTTTCATACGCGAGCTCAATGTTGTCGAAAATCAAGCGGGTAGCTTGAAGTGCCAGATCACGCGTTTGATTTGTGGTCGAGCGTCCAATGTATGCCTCCACGGCGTGAGTCAAGGCGTCCATGCCCGTGGTAGAGGTAAGGTGCGGCGGCAGCGAATAGGTAAGCTGCGCATCCAGCACGGCGTAGCGGGGAATCAGCGGAAAGCTCATAACGGCGTATTTGTGGTGCGTGGCACTATCGGTGATAACGGCTACCAGCGTGACTTCGCTGCCGGTGCCTGCGGTGGTGGGAATGGCAATAAGCACAGGAATGCGACGCAGCACGCGCAACACGCCCTTCATCTGGCCTACGGCTTTGTGGGGATAGGCCACGCGCGCGCCAACTGCCTTTGCGCAGTCCATGGATGAGCCGCCGCCAATGGCGATAATGCCGTTGCAGTTGTTCTGGTGGTAGAGCGCCAGCGCTTCTTCCACGTGGTTGACGGTGGGGTTGGGAAGCGTTTTGTCGTATACCGTGAACGAAACGTCCGCTTGGCGCAGCGCTTCCTCAAGCGGCGCGGTTAGGCCGTTTTCCACAATGCCGCGGTCGGTTACAACAAGAATGCTGGTCAGACCCTCTTTTTCAAGCACGGGACCCAAATGTGCGCAGGAGTCGATGATTTCAGGTTCACGATAAGGAAGTATGGGCAAAACAGCGCGAAAGCACAATTGAAAGGCACGGCAGAACGCCGCTTTCAGGAAAAACATGGGGGATTTGCTCTTTCTAGTGGTCGTTCTTTTCAGTACGAAGGGACTTGCTCGCGGGCGCGCTTACGCCGGCGTCTTTTGCGCTGCCGGAATTTGTGGCGGTGGGAAGGCCGGCAGATGCAGCAGCAGGTGCGGAACCAGCATTGCCCGCGTTGTCCGTGCAACCTGCGGAAGTGCTTGCGGCGGCAATGCCTCCAAGTTCGTGGATGGGCATATCGGCAATGGCGTCAAGCCGGTTGCTGATGGCGGTCAGGCTGCGATAGAACGCCAGGCGTTCTTGTTCGGTTAAGCTGCTGTTGATCTCCTCAAGTACGGCATCAATCTTGGCGGTGATAATGCTGCTGGCTTGCGTTCCCTTTTCTGTAAGGTGGAGCGGATGGCGGTAGCGTTTCGCATTTTTATCGGAAGCTTCCAGATAGCCTTCTTTTTCCAGGTAATCCAGCGCGCGCGATACGGCGGCCTTGTCTTCTTCGCAGCGTTCGCACAACTCGGCCGCAGTCAAGCTGCCCGCGGAATACAGGTAGTACAGGCACGAGATATGAATGCTTTTCAGCTGGTAGGAAGCCATTTCTTGGTTTTTGATCTTACGAATATTGCGATTGATCCTGCCAATAAGCACGGTGAACGTTTCAAAGCGCTCTTCCACAAACAGTCCTTTCAATGTTGATAAGTCAACAAATTCTAAGTACACCATATGCTCGTTGACTTGTCAACAAGAAGGCAATTTATCTCACAATAGTTGCGCGCGTGACGCATCCGTGACGCTTGTATTCTGCAAACGAAGATCCAAATCATTTAAATCCGTTTTTTCGTTACTTCTCCTTCGATTAAGTAACGTTCATCGACCGATTGCGAAAAAAATAACAGTTTTTCTTTACACGTGTTACGGATAAAAATA
>CAKUDT010000224.1 GCA_934645125.1 uncultured Eggerthellaceae bacterium | reverse complement strand
GAGCTGCGACAACCCTGAACCGCTATCCCGACTTATACAAAGAAGAGCTTTGTGCAAAACTTGCGGAGCATAACGGCTTGCCCGCCGAAATGGTTTCCGTTGACAACGGATCGGGAACCATTCTGCAAGATATTGTGCGCATTGTCTGCGATGCCGGCGACGAAGTAGTTTTTTGCGTGCCTTCCTTCGCGGCTTACGATATCGACATCCAACTGGCAGGCGCAACGCCCGTTCACGTTCCCCTGGATGCGGATTATTGCTACGACCTTGATGGAATGGCGCGAGCCATTACGGATCGCACCCGCATGGTGATTATTTGCAACCCGAACAACCCAACAGGCACGTTTTTGCCCACTGAAAAAATCGCGCAATTTGTTAGCGCCATTCGCAACGATATTCTTGTTGCCATTGATGAAGCATATCGCGATTTCGCCGACAGCGAGCCTTACGGAGCGTCTTTGGACCTGCTTAAACAGTTCGAAAACGTGGCGCTTATCCGAACGTTCTCTAAGGCATATGGCCTGTCTGGTATGCGTATTGGCTACTGTCTAGCCGCGCCCGATATTGTTGACGCAATCAATAAAACTATTGCAGAATTCTCCGTTTCCACCGTAGGACAAGCAGCCGCGCTTGCCTGCCTTGAACCTGAAACGAATCGCATTATCTTTAATCGCGTGGAGGAAATCGTAAGGCAACGCTGTCTTTTCCAGGAACGCCTTGCGGCGGCAGGTATTCCTTTTATTCCCAGCCAGGCGAACTTCGTCATGCTGCCCGGATCAATTATGGACCGCTTCGATGCCTGCAAGGAAGCGGGAGTCATCGTGCGCCCCTTCGATAACCCTGCTGGTATCCGCATTACCATTGGCAGCGCCGAGCAAATGGAGCTTGTCGAGAAAGGGCTGGGATGCTAGATGATCGAGACAGCGAATCGGCGCAAAATCGCAGTTGTTACGTCAGACGAGGTGGGAAAGCCCTTCTTGGGATCGCTGCATAACCATGCTGACCTGGCGTTTTCAAATGAAATGGGGATAAAGGCCGCGCTTGAAGGCGCCCAAGCCGTTTTTCTGTGGGATGTAGCGCTCATTGATGAAATCCGTGCTCATTGGGACCTTATGAAAGATGCGCAATGGATGCATGTCGCCGTAACGGGAGTTGACGAGATGTGCTTTGACGAAATGCGCGCATCGTCGCTTGTGCTCACCCACGTATCCGGCGTGTACAACTACGCAATATCTGAGTACGTGACCAGCGCCGTTATCAATTTCGAGCGCAACTTTCCGCGCCTGCGCTTCCAGAAAGAGCGCCATGAGTGGAAACCTTTTACGACATCAAGCTCGCAAGGAAAGAATGCGCTCATCATTGGGCCTGGTCAAATTGGCCGCACCTGCGCACGGTCCCTTGCCTCGCTGGGTATGCATGTGCGCGGAGTGGGCACCCATGCGCGCGATAACGATCCCGATTTCGAGAGAATCGACACGTTCTACGAGCTCGAGGACATTATTGGATGGGCTCATCACGTGATTGTCTGCGCACCCCTTACCAAAGACACATATCATTTGCTGGATGCGTACATGTTCAAGCAATGCCGCCCCAAGGTGCATATCGTGAACGTGGGACGCGGCCCCATTATCTCAACGACCGACCTTGTTTTTGCCCTTAATCAGGGGATTATTGGCGGCGCAACGCTTGATGTGTTCGAGGAAGAGCCGTTGAGCCCCTTGAGTCCTTTGTGGGACATGTCAAACGTTGTCATAACGCCCCATATTGCAGGCGAGGTCACCGGGTTCGAAGAGGCCCTGATCAGCCAATTCAAGGAGAACGCTTACCGCTGGCTCAGAGGTGAGCCGCTGAAATACGTTGTGGACAAGGAAAGCGGCTACTCCCTTATTGCGAAATAGCGCAAAAGTTGCAACGAGCGCAGAGCAGACCAATGGCGAACTGAAAGAATGCACGATGGAAAAGAGTGCCTGTTGGAAAAACGGGGTCAAACTCGGGCAAATCGACGAGTGGTCGGAACGAGCTGCCCGATAACCGGCGGCTCGTTCCGACCACTCGTCAGACGACTGCGCTTTTTCTGCGTCTGTGGCCTTGTATCCCCGCATGCAAGGATTACAACTCAAGCAGCGCTAACGCCTGATCGGGGCGCAAAGTGGAAACCTGGGCGTCCTCACGCAGCTTTGCATCGTTTGTGACCAGATGACTTGCACCCACCCGCATACAGGCAGCGATAATCATGTTATCTTCGAAGTCTTCGTGGAGCGATCGACATTTGGCGGCAATCCAAACATCGGATGCGTCGGAGGCAACAGGCTGAGCTATATCGCGGATTCGTTCGAGCATACCCCAGGCAATCTCGCTCGATACGCCTTCGTTTCTTTTACCTTCTTTACTAAGCGCGTTACGAATAGCGCGTTCTATCAGGTAAAACACATCTTTTAGCGATGAAACTGCGCAGTACAAAGGGATGTCTTTCCTCAGGCAAGCATCGATAAGCTTGAAGGATGCTTCATGCCCTGCACGATTTGGAAGACAATAATCAAGCCAGACATTCGTGTCCAGCAAAAAGCCGTTTTGAAGTGTTGCCATTTACACATCACACTCGCCATATCGCTCAGTCATGAAAGCATCTTTCATTGCAGCCTGCTCGCTTTCTGCGGGAAGCGCTGCGACCGAAACACCGTACTGCTCAAGAGAGTGCGCGATAAACTGCGCGCCTTCCCTAGCTCGATCGTCAAGGGAACGATTCACACCCTGCTCTTTGGGAGCGGCGGCAATTAGAATACGCCGAACCGTATCCTCATCGCTTTCGGGGCGCGCAAGCTGATCCCAAAGCACACGCAAGAATTGTGTTGTGGTAAAACCCGCACGCTCAATGAGCTGGTCGGCTTGCTTTTTCGTCTGCGCGTTTAGACGGATATTCATCTGGACAACTTCAGCAGCCATGGTTATCCTCCTCCTTTTCTTGCACCTACCTGCATTTTTTTATTTGCTATCATTGCTAGCATTTTAATATTAGCAAGATAGCACAGCAATTGCAACAAGCGCGGAACAAGCCAATGGCGAACTGAAAGAATGCACAATGGAAAAGAGTACTTGTTGGGAAAACGGGGTCAAACTCGGGCAAATCGACGATAAGTGGTAATTGGATACTACGAGATGAGCCTTTTTGAAAAGCTTGATGCAGCGAATAAAAACCACTTTTCACATAACCCCAGCTCAGAGCAATGCATCGATTCAAGAATAAGAACTCACCAACGCTTCCCATAGACCAATGGAAACAC
>CAKUDT010000223.1 GCA_934645125.1 uncultured Eggerthellaceae bacterium | reverse complement strand
CTATATGGCAACCCAAGGCGATGGCATGGGCGTGGTTAAGCTTTTGGAGCTCACGAAGGATTTTCTCGAAGACGAGCATCTGAAAGAAGAGCTTGCGGAAACGTATGCCGATGGCGAATCGTGGGAACAGTGCGAGGCGATTGTGCGCGAGTTGCTTGAAAATAACCGGGGGGATCGTCGTCTGACCTGGCTTTTAGCGCAGTCTTTGGCGGGCCAGCAGCGTTTTGCCGAGGGCGTGGAGCTTTTGGGCGACTTGATGCATGCTGCGGGCGGCGACCAAAAAGAGCTCATGGAGCTAAGCGATGTTCGCCAGAAGTGGAATGAATCGCTTATCGAGCAGTACGAGCAGCGTCTTGAGCAGGGGGATTGCTCGGACAAGCTGCTCTTCGAGTTGGCGTGGTGCTATCTGCAAAACGAGCGCGACGAAGAATCGGTGGAGCTCATCGATCGCATTGATCCGGAAAACATTGAACCGTATGAGTATTACAACTTGTCATCGCAAGCGTTTTTGGCAACAGAGCGCTACGAGCGGGCGTTTGAGGACTCAAAAGCCCTGGTAGAAGTGGTGCGCGCCATGCAGCCCGATGGCACAGAGCGCACCAGGAAACGTATGGCGCGCCTGGCGGAGATGATTGCCCGTTGCGGTGATGCCCTCTATGCGCAAAAGCATCCCGAACTGGCGCTTCCCTATTATCAGGAAGCAGCGGAAGTGGACCCCGATAACCCCGAGCGCCTTACGCATTATTCGCGCGTTATGGCGTCTTTGAACCGCTGGCCCGAGGCGGCTCAAGCGGCGGAGCGCCTGATAGACGTGATGCCGGGTGCGTATCATGCCCATTACTTGCTGGCTCAGTACTGTTTTGAGATGCGCAACGATCGCGATGCGTTCTACCAGGTAAACTACGCCCTTGAGCTGGAAAAAGGCGACTTGGGCGTGTATGTTTTGCGTCTGCGTATCCTGCTTCGCAACGGTGCGCTGCAGCAAGCTGCCGATGATTTGCGATTTTTGGAAGACAGTCAATGCGGCGATTACCTGCCCGTTATGTGGTGCAAAGCGCTCTATGCCGAAGCTACCGATGCGGCAGCTATTGGGTCGAAAGAGGCATTGCCGAACGAGGGCAAGCTCTACGATGGCACGCCGTTCGTTCTTGAGCATGGGCGGGCGGCGGCGCTTGCAATCTATCGCGAAATTTACGAGCGATTAAAGCAAGGCGAAGAGATGGATTGGCCTGGTCAGGCGTGTTTTCGCTTGGCAATTCTTTCGCAAGACGAAAAAGATGCGTCGTCCGAATGGCAGCTTGAGGTGCTGGATAAGGGTTTGGAGCTTGATCCGAACGATGCGGATTGCCTTTCGTTTCGAGCATGGCTTTTGCGACGTTTGGACCGCACGGACGATGCCATTGAGGCGTATCTTCGTTTGGCTCAGCTTCCCCATGATGATATCGAGACCGAGCGTGCGTTGGCGCAGCTGTACGGGAAGAATCCCGAGGTCAATGCGCAAAAAGCGCTCGATTATTATCAGCAGGTGCTTGAGCAGGAGCCCAATGACCCTGTGACGCTGTATTACGCGGGCCTGTACGCGTATTTCGTGCGCGACTTTTCCCTGGCAGAGAGTTACTTCTTGCGCGAGCGCGCGGTGGAGCCGGAAAGCCCCGATAGCTATCGGATGCTCTCGTTCGTGTATGAGGCGCTGGGTCGCTATGACGATGCGCTGCGGGAATGCGACGGCCTGTTGCTCAAGTCGAAGGCGGCGGGGAAGCTGGCGGTGAGCCATTATCTGCGCAAGGCGCTGGTGTTGCGTCGGGCGGGGCGGGCGCGTGCAGCGGTGGAAACGCTGTTCCATACGTCGTTTTCGTTTGCGTACGATTCCGTGTACGCGGATGTTGCCGACGTGCTTTTGCAGTTTGGCCTGTTCGATCAGCTGTGTGCCCATCTTGACTCGTGGGGCGACGTGAACGAAAAGCACGACGTTTCGCCGCAAAGTTTAGGCGGCTTGGCGTACTACCGCGCTCTTCAGGAGCTTTTAAGTGCGGGAAGCTTGCGGCGTGCGAAGCATTTTGCGCGCACGGGAAGTCCTCATATGAGTGATGACCAGCGTTTTCAGATACAACGGATTCTGGCAGCGTATGCCAGGGATTTTCGAGCGTATGAAACGCTTTTGCTGAGCCGCATTAAAGACAAGAAGGAGCGGGAGGCAACCGTCTTTCAGGAGCTGTCGGATCTGGCGTTGCTAAAGTGGTATCAGGGCGAAGCACTTGCTGCGGTACAATATGCACAAGAGGCCGTGGCAGAGATTGATGCTCTACTGCTTCCCTATAGTACGCATCGGCGTCATTTTCTGCTGTGGCAAGCGGCAATGTTTGCTTTGTTGGGGCAGGTCGATCAGATGCGAGATGCGTTGGCGCAAGCCGATGAGCTGCCGTTATGTGAACGGTGCGGCAACGGAGCGTGCTGCGATAGCGTGCTGTTCAAGGCGTTGGTCGGCTTGATTCAGGGAGATGTGGTCACGTGCTGCGAGCTGGTTAAGCTTGGTCGAAAGAAATGGCCGGGCTCCCTGGGCTTTGCGTGCCTTGAGCAGGAACTCAAGCGGCAAGGGGAGTTGTAGCTGCGTCGCATTCGCGTGAGTGGCAGCGGGTGCGTTGCTGCTGGCGGTGCGTGCGGCGGGCGTGCGGGCGATACGCGCAGGGCTGCTTGCCAGAGCGCTGCCGTGGCAGAGAGTGAAAGAGGATTTTAGTAGTAGGTGTCTTCGCATGTTGGTTGGCATTGATCTTGGAACAACAAACAGCCTGGTCGCGTGCTTTCGCGATGGGTGCGCTCAGGTAATCCCTAATAGATTGGGCAAGCTGCTCACGCCTTCGGTAGTGGCTATCGACGAAAATGGCATGATTTTGGTGGGCGAAACGGCGCGCGCCTTTGGCATGCTGCATCCCTTGAGCGTGGCAAGCGTTTTCAAGCGCAGCATGGGCACCGATCGAACGTTCGAGCTTGATGGTATGGAATTTCGCGCCGAAGAGCTATCCCGTTTTGTGTTGCGCTCCCTGAAAGAGGACGCCGAAGTGTATCTGGGCTGCGAAGTGGACGAAGCCATTATCAGCGTGCCCGCATACTTCAACGACTTGCAACGTAAGGCCACGAAACGTGCCGGTGAGCTGGCCGGACTCAAGGTGAGCCGAATTATCAACGAACCCACGGCGGCGGCAATCGCGCATGGCGTGGGCGGTGCGGCGGCGCGTCCGACCGAAGAAACGGTGGCCGCGGGTATGGGAACCATTACAGTTCAGGCCGCGCAAGGCGAACCGGTGGATGAGCGCTGCCT
>CAKUDT010000222.1 GCA_934645125.1 uncultured Eggerthellaceae bacterium | reverse complement strand
TGTTGAGCCGGGCAACTTGGCTGCGCTGCTTGAGTACACCAAAGAGCGCGTCCCTGCCTTCGTCAACACGTTCGGCGCTATCGACAACGTTGTTGTTTCCGCTGGTGCAGGCGCTATTGCTTTGGGATTCCCCGTTGTTGTGGACATCCCCTTGGGCGACCTGCAGGTTCCCGGTGCGCTTGAATCTGAAGAGGATCATGGCAACACCGTTGCGAAGTCCCTGCAGATGCGCAACATCAAGGTTAAGGCCAAGGCTGTTGAACTGCCCGTTTCCTTCGCGGCTGCTTTCGAAGGCGAAATCGTGCGCAAGAAGGACTGCTACGTTGAATTCGACTCCGACCACAACCCCACCGCTGAGTTGCTGGAAATGGCCGATGCCGATGCTGTTGAAGACGGCAAAGTTACCATCGACGGTCCCGATGTAGACGAGAACGCCACCGAGCTTATCCGTCTTCCTTTGATCACGAACATCAAGGTGTACGGCGAGAAGATGCAGCCTGACTTCGAGTCTGTTATCGAGCGTAACATCCACACCTGGTTCAACTACATTGAAGGCGTTATGCACACCGGTCAGCGCAACCTGTTCCGCATCCGCATTAGTAAGGACGCATTCGAGCGCGGCCTGCGCCTGAAGCACTTCGGCGACGTTTTGGTAAGCATGATCAAGCAGGACTTCGGTGAAGTTGTTGACAAGGTTGAAGTCACGTTCATCACCGACAAGGCCAAGGCCGAGGCATTTATCGCCGAGAAGGCTATGCCCACTTACCAGGAGCGCGACAACCGCATTGCTTCTCTTACCGACGAAGCCGTTGACACGTTCTACACCTGCACGCTGTGCCAGAGCTTCGCACCTGCTCACTGCTGCGTGGTTACCCCCGAGCGCTTGGGTCTGTGCGGTGCTGTTTCCTGGCTTGACGCTAAGGCAGCAAAGCAGCTGAATGACGCTGGTCCTTCTCAGCCCATCCCCAAGGAAGGCTGCATTGACGAGCGCACCGGCCGCTACACCACGGTCAACGAAGTCATCAAGGAAGCAACGCACGGCGCCGTTGAGAACGTTACGCTGTACTCGCTGATTGAAGACCCCATGACTTCCTGCGGTTGCTTCGAATGCATCTGCGGCATTGAGCCTTTGTCCAACGGCGTTGTTATCTGCAACCGTGAATACGTGGGCATGACCCCCACGGGCATGACGTTCGGCGAACTGGCATCCATGACCGGCGGCGGCGTACAGACCCCGGGCTTCATGGGTCACGGCCGTTCCTTCATTTCTTCCAAGAAGTTCATCGCTGCCGAAGGCGGCCCCGAGCGCATTGTTTGGATGCCGAAGGAACTCAAGGACGATGTTGCTGATCGCCTGAACAAGACTGTGTTCGAAATGACGGGCATCGAGAACTTCACCGACATGGTTGGCGACGAGACCATCGCTACCGATCCTGAAGAGCTCCTGGCCTTCTTGACCGAGAAGGGACATCCGGCACTGAGCATGGATCCCATCATGTAAAACCCTTTCCCGGAAAGGACAAAACGCCTGATGTACACCATCACGTTTTCGATCGAGGGCGGCGACGACCACAAGGTCGCTGCCGCCTTCGGCGCTAATATCCTTGAAGTAGCCCGCGAGGCGGGTATATCCATTGACGCCCCCTGCGGCGGTGCTGGCACCTGCGGCAAATGCCGCGTAAAGCTGCTGGAGGGCGAAGTCGAGGGCGGCAGGAACCACCGCAAACCGCAAGAATACGAAGAGGGCTGGCGTTTAGCCTGCCAAAGCACGGTTTGCGCCGATGCGCACTTCCTGGTGCCCGCAGAAGCCGCAAGCTTCGCTCACGATATTCAAACGGCCGACCTTTCTACGCAGGCGGAGCTTGACCGTTACAACCACGAAGTAAGCAACATCTTTGCCGCCGGCATTGCGCGCGGCGTGCAGGAAGCCGGCTACGGCGTTGCCATTGACATTGGCACCACCACGGTAACCGCAGCATTGCTTGACCTGGCAACGGGCGAAATCCATGGCAAAGCAAGCGCTGGCAACGACCAGATTCGCTACGGTGCCGATGTTATCAACCGCATTATCAGCCAGTCGAAACCGGGTGGCGTGGATGCCCTGCGCGAAGCAATTCGCGACAACACGATTATTCCCCTATTGGGGGATTTATGCTCGCAGGCAGGCATCGAAGGGACGCAGATCAATCGCTGCGTTATTGCCGGCAATACCACCATGGAGCACTTGTTCTTGGGCGCGAACGGCGACAGCATTCGCCTGGAGCCCTATGAGCCCGAATTCCTGGAGCGCCACGGCGATACCGGCGCAAGCACGGGGCTTCCCATTGCACCTGATGCACCGGTGATCTTTGCTCCCAACGTGGGCAGCTACGTGGGCGGCGACATTACCGCCGGCACGCTTGCCACGCTTCTGTGGAACAGCGAAGAGATGTCGTTCTTCATTGACCTGGGCACCAACGGCGAAATGGTCTACGGCAACGGCGATTTCATGTTGACGTGCGCGTGCTCTGCCGGTCCTGCATTCGAAGGCGGAGACATTTCGTGCGGCATGCGCGCCACAAAGGGCGCCATCCAGAAGCTCACCATTGATGATGAGACCATGGATCCCACTTACGACGTGGTAGGCGATGTTGCACCTGTTGGTCTGTGCGGTTCGGGCATCATCGATACCGTGGCCGAGCTGTTCCGCACGGGCATCATCAGCGCGCGCGGCAAGTTCTCCCGCGAAAGCAAGCGTATCCGTCCGCTTGATGGCGGCGGTTGCGAGTATGTTTTGGCCTTCGAAGGCGAAAACGGCGCGAAGCACGATGTGACCATCAACGAGACCGACCTTGACAACTTCATCCGCGCAAAGGGTGCCATTTTCAGCGCATTCCGCACCATGCTGAACTCGGTTGGCGCCACGCCCGATGATTTGAGCCAGGTCATTATCGCAGGTGGCATTGGTAGCGGCATCAACATGGCAAACGCTATGGAAATCGGCATGCTGCCGAAGATGTCCCTGGAGAAATACCACTACATTGGCAACAGCTCCCTTACCGGCGCTTGCGCCATGCTGGTATCCGATGAAGCAACGGAGAAAGTATTCGAACTGAGTCAGTGCATGACCTACCTGGAACTTTCCGTTGAGCCGGGTTACATGGATGAATTTGTAGCCGCGTGCTTCATCCCCCACACCGACGCCTCGCTTTTCGCGTAACGTCACGTATGCGAGCAAGGGACAATGAGCTATCGTTGTCCCTTGCTTTTTTCTGTCGGCTCGCATTCCACCGCATGTCGCAAGCCTGTAAAGCACCTGCGCTCGCAGCACTAAAGGCGACG
>CAKUDT010000221.1 GCA_934645125.1 uncultured Eggerthellaceae bacterium | reverse complement strand
GATCAAATCTAGAAGAAGCACTTGAAAGCAGGAGCAATGATGAGCAAATTGTACGATGAAAAAACAATATTCGGAGACATAGATTTGCCACGTCCAACAGCAGATGAAATCGCGTTTGAGGCATCCATGGACTTTTCAAACCAGGTAGTTGCGCATTGCTCCGAGAAAAACATGTCCTTCGTTGACTTGGCAGCAAAACTAGGAATCAAACCCACAACTTTATCCGAAAAATTAAATGGACAGAATCTTACATTGAAAAGCATGGCGGCAATGGCTCTGGCTCTTGACTGCAAGTTCGAGGCGCCTCGACTGGTTGATGAACGATCAGACTCTTCGAGCGTTCGCTTTTATACCATCCCCATGGATCAACCGCAATCGAACATTATTTCATGGTCGAACCAAGCAAAGGCTCACATGTTATCTACGCACTTTGCAAATTTGATTAGCGAGAAAACAAGAAACTACAACATCAAAAAGGATGGCGTTGCATAATGGCTCTTTCTCTATCTCCCATTCAAATTCTTGAAATTCAAATCCTTCATTTCAATTTTAAAGTATTGAATAGCGATAAAAGTACATCGCGCCCAACAAATATCAACATCGGCTTCAGTAATAGTGAACTATTGGAAACGGAGCCCCAAAATTACCGCATGGAAGCTCAGCTCGATGTTGCATCGTACTCCGAGGAAATCGAAAACGACGAATTCTCTTTCTCTATGACCGTTCGAGGAATGTTTAATGGGAATTGCATCAAAGATAGTGGCACAATTGATGAGTTTAAAACTTTTATGGAAGTAAATGCATTTTCGCTTATGTATGGCTTTGTTCGAAATTATCTTCAAACTTTTACCGCATCCACGCCAATAAACCAGGTTATTTTACCCTGCGTTGATTCAGCATCAATTGTGAATGATTTGCCATAGAAGCGTTTACGATTCATCGTTAAATGGTAGTTTTTCTATCATTGGGTGAATACACCCTGGCCCACTGTTCGCTTTTGCAGAAATCTGTACCGAAACAGTGACCAACGGGACAAAATGATTTTTGGACATCAAGTAGCATAGCGGGCTTGGTAAGCTGGCTTAAAGTTTATCTTGTCGTTTTTTCGCCCCTAATGTGCAAAATATTCCTGTTCGGGGTAGGTGTCACTTAGTCATTTCGGACAGCAAAATCTAGCGACCTGGGCAAATGCGTTTTAGCGCACCAGGAAATGTCCGGTATTCGTCCAAAATCGCGCTTTCAGACCTTCTAACCTACCCCGAACAGGAATATTTTGCATAGTAGCCTCATTTTTTCGACAACATGACCTGAAGCGGCCCTCGAGACTAAAAAACACCAGCCTGCGCTGGTGCTCTTAATTGACCCCATCTCGAATTGCGCGTTCAAGACGCTGCGACCAAGACCAAGAGACGAGCACTCGATCCTTCCCCCAACCAGCTCTAACGCAGCGGGATGCACACGCGTTCGCGCTGACGCTCCGCCATGCGCGAAAGGTCGTTTCCACAGACCGTAACCGTGCCACCCTGAAGAGGCAAAAGACCCATGAGCGTCTTAAGCGATGTGGTTTTGCCGCATCCGTTCGCGCCGATGATGCACAGAAAGTCGCCCGCATTCACGGTAAAGCTCACATCGTGAACGATTTGCTTGTACTTGGGACCCTTGCCATATCCGCAGGTCATGTGGTCAATCCGAAGAAGAGGCTCGGAGGAATGCTCCGTGCCAGCTCTCTGTCTTTTGAAAGTCGCAACAAAGGAACACCCTTCACCTGTAACGCAGTGTTACGCGCTTGAAATTTTTTGGAAACGTTGCCGGCGTACCTTTTTATCATGCGAAAAGGAAAACGCCGAACAGGAGGCCGGCTATGAGCAATGTTCCAGAGATTTTTGGCTCCATGGTGTTCAATGAGCACGTCATGCGAGAAAGGCTGCCGAAGAACACCTTCAAGCAGCTGATGAAGACCATCAAGGAAGGCGAACCGCTTGACTTGGAGGTTGCAAATGTTGTAGCCCACGCTATGAAGGAATGGGCAATCGAGAAGGGTGCCACGCATTACACGCACTGGTTCCAGCCACTTACGGGCATTACGTCTGAAAAGCACGACGGCTTCCTGGACCCCCAGCCCGACGGTCGCGCCATTATGTCTTTCTCTGGCAAAGAGCTGATCCAGGGCGAGCCCGATGCATCGAGCTTCCCCTCGGGCGGTTTGCGCGCTACGTTCGAAGCACGCGGATACACAGCTTGGGACCCCACGTCCTACGCATTTATCAAGGACGAAGTGCTGTGCATCCCCACGGCGTTTTGCAGCTACACCGGCGAAGCGCTTGACGAGAAGACGCCGCTGTTGCGCTCCATGAAGGCCATCGACGAACAGGCAAATCGTGCGCTGGCATGTTTCGGCGAACCGAAGCAGCGCGTGGTAACCACCGTTGGCGCCGAGCAGGAGTACTTCCTGATTTCCGAAGAGCAGTACGAGAAGCGCACCGACCTGATTCTGACCGGTCGCACGCTGTTCGGCTACTCCCCCTGCAAGGGCCAAGAGCTTGAAGAGCATTACTTCGGCGCCATTCGCCCCACGGTAAACGAATTCATGAAGGAGCTCGATGACGAGCTGTGGGCGCTGGGCGTTTCCGCAAAAACGAAGCACAACGAAGTAGCACCGGCGCAGCACGAACTTGCCCCCATCTTCACGAACGCGAACCGCGGTATTGATGAGAACCTGCTCACCATGGAAAAGATGCGTCTTTTGGCCAGCCATCACGGCCTGGTGTGCCTGCAGCACGAAAAGCCGTTCGAGGGCATTAACGGCAGCGGCAAGCACAACAACTGGTCCATTTCCGCGGGCACCAAGAACCTGCTTGATCCCGGCGACAACCCTCAGGACAACTTGCGCTTCTTGGTGTTCTTGGCAGGCGTTGTGCAGGCAGTTGACGATTACCAGGAGCTGCTGCGCATGACCGTTGCCTCTGCCGGCAACGACCACCGTCTGGGCGCAAACGAGGCACCTCCCGCAATCATCTCCATCTTCCTGGGCGACGAGCTTGACAGCATTGTGAACGCGCTTATCAGCGGCAAGGAATACGAAGGCACCGCTAAGACCATGATGGATTTGGGCGTTGACGTGCTGCCTAACTTCATGAAGGACTCCACGGACCGCAACCGTACCAGCCCGTTTGCCTTCACCGGCAACAAGTTCGAATTCCGCATGCCCGGCTCCGCCATGAACTTGTCCGATGCGAACACGGTGCTGAACACCGCCATGGCAAAGAGCCTGAAAGAATTTGCCGACGCCATGGAGGGTCTGGAAGGCGAAGCATTCCAGGAAGCAGCCT
>CAKUDT010000220.1 GCA_934645125.1 uncultured Eggerthellaceae bacterium | reverse complement strand
CAAAAAACTGGGGACTCACGCGCACGTATGCGCGCGCAATGCAGTTGCCGTTCTCGTCCTCTTCGATTTCGGCGTCCTTCCCGAAGCGATCATAGACAGCGCCAAGCATGTCCTGGTCAACGGCGAACGTGACTTTTGCGAGTTCGCCATCAAACCGGCCGAAATACTGGGAATCGCGCACTTTGAATTCATGGTTGCTGATTTCAGCGTTGTGCGTGGCTTTTTCTTCTGAAGACACAACGTTGCGCATGCGGTCAATGCGATACTCCGTCATGGCTTCGTGCGAATCGCTCCAGGCAGTAAGATAGTAGAAGTCGTTGCTGTACGATACGCGAACAGGAGTTACTTCATAGGGTTTTCCATCGTGCTGAATGTGCATCTCGCCATCGGGGCCAATCTTCCAGTATGTGAAGCGGATTTTGCGCTTCAGGCGCATTGCTTCATGGATGGCATCAATGCTTTCGAACGTTTTATCGCCCCGGCCTTTTACGCGACCGTCCACATGAATACGACGCGCCAGCTTTTCCCGTTGGTAGTCGGTTGCGAGCAAACGGATATTGCGCGAAATGCGTTCGCATTGCGATTGCGTGATGAAGCGGCAGCTTTGTATGGCATCGACCATGAGCATGAGTTCGTCAAGGTCGAAGTCGCGATTTTCAATATAGTATTCAACAGGATTGCGCTGCGCAGTGTCGATTTTAATTCCGAAATCGCGTAGTGTATCAAGATCGGTATAAATGGTTTTGCGATCGACCGTTAGTCCAAAGTCGGCGAGACGTTGGATAATGGCTGTCATGGACAGTCCTTTTTCGGAATCGGTTTCTTCTTGCAGCATGCGCATGACATAAAGAATGCGCAACTTTCCATTTGCCATACCGGACATGATGCCTCCTTCTTTCGCGACATATGCTATATTTTACTTCTTCGGAATGCGCTTGAAAAGCTTTTTTACCTGATGGGTGTCCCATTGATGTGACACGAAATGCGCTTTTGCATGGCGGGACCGTCAGGCGCAGGGAACAACGCAGGGCGCAAGGCTCAAAAGAAGTTGGCGAAGCAGGGGCGCTGGGGCTTCACTGGTTTTGCTACAGGGTGCTAAATTACGTTTGTGGTTGTTCTTTGTTGAAGCTGTGACTTCTTTGTGGGTTTTCGAAGTCATATCCCCAAACGGTACGAAATCTGCCGCAATTGGCTTATTTTGACCATAATTGCATTCCTTTTACCCTTCGGTTGTCTATTCTTTGCCGATATGCTCCGTAACATATCGGTAACTTTGGTAAGCTGAGCGCGTGCAAAAGCACATCGTATTCGTTGGGAGAAGGAGAATCGCTGTGACACTCATTGGCTTTCTCGTACTGTTCCCTTTGGTTGCGGCGGCTTTGCTTGCCGTAGTTAAGGGAAACGGCGCCCGCAAAGGAATCGTGTATGTTTCAGCTGCGGCAATCGCTGTTGCATCCATCGCATTCGCGGCGCTCAACCTGGGCTCTTCGCATCAGTTAATCACATACAGCTCGACTGTTGTGGATACGATTTGCACGGGTATTGGCGTTATCATCGCCATTATTATTCTCGGCTTTGCGATTAAGTACAAAAACATTCTTGCTGGCGCCTTGGCATTGATCCAAGTTGTCGGCGCGCTTGCTTTTGAACTGGGCATGGCTCACGGAATCCAGGTAACCGCAGGTCTTGTTGTTGATCCTCTGATTATCCTTATGGCGCTGATCATTGGCATCATCGGCTCTGGCATCTGCGTATACGCCTTGGGTTATATGGAAGACTTCCAGCATCACGAGCCCGAGGGAGCAAAGGACCGTCGTCCGTACTTCTTCGCGCTGATGTTCATCTTCCTTTCGGCGATGTTCCTTATCGTATGCTCCAACAATATGCTGTGGATGTTCACCGGTTGGGAAGTAACCACGGTTTGCTCCTTCCTGCTTATCGGTTTCACCAAGACCGAAGAGGCAATCCGCAATTCGTTCCGCCAGATCATCATGAACTTGCTGGGTGGCATAGCGTTCTTGGTTGGCATGTACTTCACGGTGGTGAATTTCAACACCCTGTCTTTCGATGCGTTCTTGGCGTTTGGCGTTGCGAACCCCAATCTGGTGGCGATTCCTGCAATTTGCCTGGCGTTCGCTGGTCTGACGAAGGCGGCTCAGATGCCGTTCCACACTTGGCTTTTGGGAGCTATGGTTGCACCCACTCCCACCAGCGCGTTGCTTCACTCTTCCACCATGGTTAAGGCGGGCGTGTTCTTGCTGGTCAAGCTGGCACCGATTTTCGCTGTATGCCTTTCTGCTTCCACCATGGTTATCCTGGTGGGCGGCTTCACGTTCCTGTTCTGCTCGCTTATGGCAATTTCCCAGAGCAACGCTAAGCGCGTTCTGGCGTATTCCACCATCGCGAACTTGGGCCTGATCACTGCCTGCGCGGGCGTTGGCACCGCCGAGGCAATTTGGGCCGCCACGTTCCTGATTTTGTTCCATGCTGCTGCAAAATCCCTGCTGTTCCTGTGCGTGGGTACTGCAGAGCATCACATTGGCAGCCGTGACATTGAGTCCATGGACTTGCTGTTCGAGCGCATGCCGCATCTTGCCCGCCTGATGATGATTGGCATTATGTGCATGTTCATTGCTCCTTTGGGCATGCTTATGGCAAAATGGGGCGCTTTGGTGTCCTTCGCGGAAACGAAAAATATCGTTTTGCTGCTGATCCTTGCGTTTGGTTCTGCTGCTACGTTTATGTTCTGGGCAAAGTGGATTGGCAAGCTGGCTGGTATCGCCCAGTCCACGGAAAACGTGGAGAAAACCGTGCATAAGTCTGAATGGATCGCACTGCTGCTTATGACCACGCTCATCTTCATCTGCTGCGTTTTGATGCCGGTTATCTCCGAGTATATCATCGAGCCGTACATTGCAAGCGCAGGCATCGTATCCGTGATTGCCCCGCAGGCTCTGACCGATGATAACATGGTGATTGCTGCTATTCTTACCGTGCTGGTATTCATCGTTCTTATTGCCGGCCCTGGTCGCTCCAAGGCGCGCAAAGTTGATGTTTATCTTGCCGGCATCAGCGTGGATAACGAAAAGCGCGAGTTCACGAACGCTTTGTCAGGCGTATCCGCAGCAACGGCGCGCAACTGGTATCTGGCGGATTGGTTCGGCGAAGCAAAGCTCAACGGCTTCTCCACTATTTTCTGCACGGTGCTTATTATTGCTTGTTTTGTAATGTCCGTCCTGAGCCCTTTGGACTTCTAAGAAAGGGGTGAAATCATGGCTATGCCTTTGCTCGCTAACGTTATTGGCATCATCGCGTTTGCTATTCTTGCCCCCGTTCTGGGT
>CAKUDT010000219.1 GCA_934645125.1 uncultured Eggerthellaceae bacterium | reverse complement strand
CCCACCACGGAAAGGCAGTCGGGACGGTTCGGCGTAATTTCCAGGTCAAGCACGGTATCGGACTGCTTCAGATAATCGGCAATGAGCATGCCTACGGGTGCGTCTTCGGGAAGAACCCAAATGCCCGCATGTTCGGAGCCAAAGCCCAGCTCACGCTGCGAGCAGCACATGCCGTTCGACGCTACGCCGCGCAACTTGCCTTTCTTGATTTTCACGTCACCCGGCAAATGGGCGCCTACGCACGCAACGGGGACTTTAATACCGGCGGCAATATTAGGCGCGCCGCACACAATTTGCAGCGGCTCGTCTTGCGCGACATCCACCGTTACCACGTGCATGTGATCGCTATCGGGATGATTTTCGCAGGTCAGAACATGGCCAACCACCACGTGATCAAAAGCGGCACCGAGCTTTTCCACGCCTTCTACGCCCGTGCCCGTTAAATCCAAGCGGTCGCAAAACGCCTTAGTGTCCGCAGGAACGTCCACGTAATCGGAAAGCCACTTCAACGATACCTTCATGTTTTGTCCTTTGTCTTCGAAACAACGCGGCCGCGCGCAACGCCAGCGGCATCCTCAAACGAAACGGTTCGCTTGTCGCATTCTTACGCCGCAACCGCGCACAATAAACCAATATACGTAACTATATATTGTACTGCTTTCGCACTTCATAGCGGGAAAAATTTAATTGCGTACACACCATGTCTATTTGTGTGCGACGCGCGGGCTCTATAACGCTCCCGCCAAGCCGCGTAACGCAAGGAAGAAACACGCGCAGCACGTATGCCGCACCGCGCAGACGCTACGAGCACGCGTCTTCGCCTTTAGGCGCAGATGTATCTTCCGACGATGCGTCCGACACGCCTTCGCCGCGCCATTCCTGCCAATCAGCGCGCGGCGCAAAGTAGTTCACTTCGCACTGGTCAACCGTGCATGCTGGCGCGCCAAACGGAAACGCAGCTTGATAACGAGCCGCCGATTCTTGGTCTTCGAACACAACGAGACTAATGCAATCAGGAGTAATCTTGTCGTAAATCTGAATCTCTGCCTGGGGATTCGTCGGATACTTATCGGGAATAAACCTCGTGCGCGACGTGACCGTCAAGAAACGATTAGGCGTCTCGGTTTGATAAAACATGCCGTCGAACGCCTGAGCGGAACAAGGATCGTTTCGGTTTCCCGCGTTGAAGTGCGGCTCCAAAAACGACTTGCTCGCAGCATTCGTCCAATAAAATTGCGGCTCGTAACGCTCGATAACCTTCCGGGCATCCAAAAGCAGCACGCACCACGTTTTATCGGACTCCACGCAGCGACGATGATAAAACGTTCGATAATTGGGAAACTCCACCGAAAGACAAATGGCATCGGTGCCTTCGTAGCGATTGAGCTTCAGAGCGGATTCTTCTTTCGGCACACCATTCATCAGGGACAATGGCATTAAACCACGCATCATGATGCTTTCTAGGTTATCGACTTCCGTAAAATGCACGAAACGCGTGACACCGCGCTTTGCCATGGATTCCAGCACATGGGCACGCGCAGCTTCGGCGTTATCGGAAAACAGCGTGCATTCGGCCGAAGCCACAGGCGCGGTACCAGATGCAGGGGCGGCGGCACGCGAAGCCGCAGTTCCTACCGCAGTTCCTACCACAGTTCCAGCCGCATTCCCCACCGCAGTCGATGTCGCGGGCGCTACCCCACGCGCAGCCCCAATCGTCGCTCCAGCGGCCCCAGCCGCTGCGAACGCAGCGGCCGCAGCACGCTCGCGCGCGTATTTCAAGTAGCCCCGAACGCTGTAATGGTCCGCGCCATCAGATGCGCTCGTTGCCTGATCATTGGAATCGATGGTGCCCAGATAACCCTCGGGCGCCTGATTGCCCTGGGAGTCAACCACCATGGCGTACCAATGGCTGTCCTTATAGGGAGGCAGCGTTAACTTGCAGCGCAGCGTGAGCTTCGTATCGCCTTCCGCCATAAACAGAGCGCCGCCGTCGGAAATAGTGCGTAGGCGTTCGCCGTCAATCCAAAAACAGCAAAACGGCGTTTCGAAGGAATCGGTTAGGGAGTCGTTTTCGCGCGTATACACGTAGCACATCAGCACGCGACCCACGCCTTGGCACAAAAGCTCGACCTCGGACTCCTTCAGCTTGAATTCCGCAATGCCGGTGCTGCGCCCTTTTTCGTCGAAGCGCACCGTGGTCAGAGCGGTCTTGACCTGGAAAAAGAAGGTCTCGGGCGCCGTAGTAGGGTCCTTCAGCTGCTCTTTCAGGTTCAGAGACACCACATCAATGCCCATGTCCGCCGGCGGGCGCACCGCATCCAAGCCATTGCGATATAAGGCGCTGACCAGCTGATATTCGCCCGTATAGCCGTTATAGAGATAATCGTAGAAGTCAAAAGCCATGATGATTCCTTGAGTTTTTCGGTATTCGCGCCGGCACTCGCATTGAGTGACGCTCGCCTATTATAAGTCGTTTCAAGAAGAACGGCTCGGCGCTTCCCGATTAAAGGAAAAGCCGAGCCGCAATCGCGAAACCGATGCGCGGTGCGCAGCGCCGCCACGCGGCGCCCGTCACGCCCACAATAGCGCGACGCCACCATACGCGCCGCGACCTTGCACGATGTGACAAGCCTCCGCTACGCCGCGCAGTTTTCATCATCCAAGGGCAGCTCTTCAAACCACCAGTCATCTTCATCCCAAGGGCATTCTTCTTCGTCGAAGCAGTCGTCATTCTCCGACGGACCCTCGTCCGCCGCGCTCCGCGACTCCGCGCCTGAACCTGACTCCGACGCAAAACCTTCCGCCCGTGCCTCTTCGTACTCCGCGTACGCAGGATGCAATTCCAGCTGATTTGCCGCCTGGAGCTGGCCTTTCTCGCCACGCCGGAAAACCCACCACTGACCTTGGGGCGTTTCCAGCAAAGCGCTGGCAGTGCGATTTGCGCGCACCCCGAAGTACTGAGCGGTCTCCACATCCTGAAACGCCATAACCAGCTGGGTGTCGCAGTTGCCCACAATGGCGTTCGCGGCATCGCTTCCGTAACGCGCCGAAAGCTGGCTGACCGTCTGGCAAACCACCGTGCAACTGATTTCGCGGCTGCGGATAACCGAGAGCACGTTGTCGAAATCCGGCAAATTCAAGTTAGCGAAATCGTCCAGCATGAAACGCACCGGGACAGGCAAGCGGCCCTCCGCGCAATTTTTATCGGCGCAATCACACAAACTGGTAAACGCCTGCTGAATAAAAAGGCTGGTCAGAGGGGAAAGACTCCGGTCCAAATCGTCCATAGTCACAAATAGCGCACGCTTCCTCTTTCCGTACTGGGAGAACTCAACGCGACCATCGCGGCAAAACGACCCACGCA
>CAKUDT010000218.1 GCA_934645125.1 uncultured Eggerthellaceae bacterium | reverse complement strand
ATTCAATGGTATCGATTTCTTCGGGTGCAATAATTACGGCGCTCGGGGCGATTGGACCACCGAATATCGTCGATTTGTCCGAATTTGCACCCGTTTTTCCAACAACTGCTCTCTTTGGGTGGGCTTTTCGGTGCTTTGAACGCCTTGAATGCCGCGCTCATCTGCCCGGGGATTCAAGAACGCCTTCCGAGGAGATCCTTCGTCCCTGTTTCCGGAAAGGAATCTTCGAGCTTGGTGGGTGCGTTGCTCGTGTGCTGGTTCCGTCTGTCCAGGGAGGGCGTTGTGCGGCGGCATCGCATAGCCACATGTGGCTGCTTTCGCGGGGAGCGGGTAAGCATCTTCAATGTGACATGTTTTTGTCATGATACTGATGCCGAAAAGACACGCTCGTGACGCGTTCGCGCCGCACAACGGCGTACAATGAAAAAGAGCTTGAAGTTGCAGCGTACGCGCGACGCGCGAAACGCAGCGCAACAAGCGGATATTTCATAGCTACGCGCACCACGAAGAAAGGACAAGCCATGAGCATTTTTGATTCTGATATTCTTGACAGCGCTAATAATCTTTTGAATAAGGGCGCGAATAAAGTAACAAGCGCTATTGATTCGGCATCCAATAAGATGAAACTGACTGAACAGCAGCGTAAGCGCACTGAAGCCTGCGCCGCCTTGGGTGCTGCTCTTTACGCAGGCGAAAAGGATGCGGCCGAACTTCGTGCAAAATACGAAGAGCTGTTTGCTGCGGTGGATCAGATTGATGGCGCGATTGCAGACCTTGAAGCACAGATTGCTGCCGCTGAAGAGCAGAAAGCCGCGGCTGCCCGTGCTGCTGCGGGTACGCGCGTGTGCGAGAATTGCGGTGCAACGGTAGCGGACGATGCTCTATTCTGCGGAAACTGCGGTACGAAGCTTCCCGAAGTTGCGCCCGAGCCCGATTCGGTTGATGCGCCCGCGGTGGAGCTCGTGTGTCCCTCGTGCTCGACTTCGGTCCCCGAGGATGCTGATTTCTGCCCCGCATGCGGCACGAAGCTCTAAGTTTCGCGCTGCAGAAGCGCGTTGTTGTGCGGCGGATTTAAGCACCTATGAGCGAAGTGAACGATTCAAATAACGCAAACGTGAGCCCGACCAGCGCTTCTGCTGGTCGGGTTTCGTGTGCGTTGGACACCGCAACACCAGGTGGCGAAGGCGTTACGGGCCGCGGAGGCGCCGCAGCTCGCGAAGACGCAGCGGGCTGCGAAGGCGCTGCAGTCAGCGCGGCAAGGGGCTCCGGCGCCGTTGCCGCCGACGTGTGCGACCCTCAACCTGCCCCCAAGAAAACGCTTTTCCAGGCAATCAAGTACCTGGTAGTGGGCGGCAGCTCCGCTGTTATCGAGCTTGTGCTGTTTCAGCTGCTCAGCGCCGTCTTCGCCATTCCTTTGGCGGCGGCCAACGTGGTGGCCGTTGTTGTTTCCACGGTGTTCAACTTCCTGGTGAACCGCAACGTTACGTTCAAAAGCACGTCGAACCCGCTGCGCAGCTTGGTGCTGTACCTGCTATTATTCGCGCTCAACACCACGTTTAGCACGGTGGTCATTTCGCTTTTGGCGGCACAGGGCGTGTATCCGCTGGTGGCGAAAGTGTGCACCATGGCATGTATTGTGTTGTGGAACTTCGTTTTGTATAAGAAGATTATTTTCAAATAGAACAGGCTTGGCATAGGCATTTCATGAATAACACTCCCCGAAACTCCTTTTTGCCCACATCGGTTGAAGAGATGCGTGAACGCGGCTGGGACCAGGTCGATTTCGCGTATGTTTGCGGCGACGCGTACGTGGATCATCCGTCGTTTGGTGCGGCCATTATCACGCGCATGCTGGAAGCGAACGGCTACAAGGTGGGCGTGATTTCGCAGCCCGATTGGAAGAACCCGGAGAGCATTGCGGTGTTCGGGCAGCCTCGTTTGGGGTTCATGGTTTCGGCGGGCAACATGGATTCCCTGGTGAATCACTATACCGTCGCGCGCAAACATCGCAGTTCAGACGCATATTCTCCTGGTGGGAAAATGGGGTTGCGCCCCGACCGCGCGACTATTGTGTATTGCGGGCTTATTCGTCAAACGTTTAAGGATGCGCCTATCATCATTGGCGGCATTGAGGCAAGCCTTCGCCGCTTGGCCCATTACGATTACTGGTCGGATGGCCTGCGCCGCTCTATTTTGCTTGATTCCGGCGCCGATCTTTTGTGCTACGGCATGGGGGAGCGCTCGGTGGTGGAAGTTGCCGACGCGCTGGCATCGGGGCTCGACATTTCCGACATCACGTTCATCGATGGCACGGTGTATCGCACACGCAACCTTGATACCGTGTACGATTACGAGCTTTTGCCCAGCTGGGATGAAGTTGCCGCGGATAAGCGCACGTTTGCGCGAAGCTTTTTGGCGCAGTATCGCGCAAGCGACCCCTTCACGGGAAAACGCCTGGTAGAGTCGTATTCCGAGCACATGCACGTTGTGCAGAACCCGCCTGCGAAGCCGCTTTCGACCGAAGAGATGGATGCGGTGTATGCGCTGCCGTATGCACGCGCGTGGCACCCGCGCTACAATGCGGAAGGCGGCATTCCGGGTTTCTCGGAAGTGAAGTTTTCCCTGACCAGCAGCAGGGGCTGCTTCGGCGAATGCGCTTTTTGCGCGCTCACATTCCATCAGGGGCGCATTGTGCAGGCGCGCAGCCATGCCTCGCTGCTTGAGGAAGCGCAGGAAATCATCGATGACCCCGATTTCAAGGGCTATATCCACGACGTGGGCGGTCCCACTGCGAACTTTCGCGCACCCGCGTGTCGCAAACAGATGCAGCGCGGTGCCTGCACTGACAAGCGCTGCCTAACGCCCACCGTATGCAAGGCGTGCAAACCGACCCATGCCGATTACTTGAAGCTTTTACGCAAGCTGCGCGCGCTGCCCGGCGTGAAAAAGGTGTTCGTGCGCAGCGGCATTCGCTTCGACTACCTTATGGCGGACCCGAACCACCAGGAATTCATGGATGAGCTGGTGGAATATCACGTAAGTGGCCAGCTTAAAGTGGCGCCCGAGCATATTAGCGACACGGTTTTGGCGCATATGGGCAAGCCGCGCAACTTCATCTATCAACGTTTTTGCAAGGAGTACGAGCAAGCGAACGAGCGCGCCGGCATGAAGCAGTTCCTGGTGCCGTACCTGATGAGCTCGCACCCGGGATCGGGCCTTGACGAGGCTATTCAGCTGGCAGAATACGTGCGTGATATGGGCTACAACCCCGAGCAAGTGCAGGATTTCTACCCCACGCCTGGCTCGCTGGCAACGTGCAGGTATTACACGGGAATCGACCCGCTGACCATGGAGCCGGTGTACGTG
>CAKUDT010000217.1 GCA_934645125.1 uncultured Eggerthellaceae bacterium | reverse complement strand
TGCCAGCTGTTTCCGAATGATTTTTGCAGCGCCGATAAAGAAACGTTTGCGGCATTGCAATGCGCTGCCGTATATGTGCCGGCTTCGCGTTTTTCGTGCCGCGATTTCGATTGCATTATGGTAGGCGGCGGATCGTGCTGGCGCTATGTGATGAAGCGCTCTTTTGCGAAAACCGCTGGTCTAGCGTTCGATGACGTTTTGAGCGGCTATATGGAAGATTCCGTATTCACGTTGCATGCGCTGGAGCATGCGCGCAAAGTTATGTATCGAAGCGTGCCGTTCTACCATTATCGTGTGCAGGGCGACTCGCTGTGTCACCGTTATTTTAGCGATTACGAGCAACGTTTCTCGGCGGTGAATCGGGCGCTTAACGCGTTTTTGCAGGGTGTGCGCGCAGGTCGCGAACAACTTGCGCAGGCCGTTTACCTGAAACGCATCCATTTGCTGGGCCTGGCGATGGACGGCTACTTCAACCATCCGAGCAACAGCGAATCCGAGCGGACGCGCAAGGCGGCGTTTACGCGTTTCGTGAAGAGCGAACCTTATGCGTCGGCGGTGAAAAACGTCCGTCTGAAGTGGGTTGGGAATAAAAAGGTGGCAATCCAAGTGGCGCTTCTTAAGCTTGGTTGTGTTGGTTTGTATTGGGATTTGAGAAAATAGCGAAGCACAGAGGCGCCGGCTTGCGCGTTGTGCCGTTGACCCGCGGGCAAGTGGTGCGCTGCAGGCGGCGCGCAGGGGCGCAAAAGCCGGCGGCGCGCTAGGCGCAGGTGTCGGCGGCAGTTTTGGTGCAGGCGGCGCGCAGGGGCGCAAAAGCGCAGATGAAACGGGAGGTGAAAAACGTGACAGCAACTTATAAGCAAATGTTTCGCGTGGGACTGCTTCTGGTCTCGTTCATGCTGTTCTTCTTCCCGTACGAATATGCCGTGGGCAGAACGGTCTATCTGCTGTGGAAGGGCCTTTTGTGCCTGGTGTCTTTGGGTTACACCGTTGCGGTGCTTGCATCACCACGTCGCATTTCGTTGTGCTGGGTGCTGTTTTTGCTCTTCTACGTGGATTATTATCTGATTTCTGGATTGATTTCGCAGACCGACGTCAACTACGTCAACCTTGCGTTTCGTTTTGCCGAGGGCGTGGGCTTTGCATCGCTGTGTGAATTCGCACTGCAGCGCAATGCGAAGGAGGCGGCGTGGGCGTTTGCGGGCGCCGCGCTTATTATGTGCGCGATTCATTTCGGTTCGTACCTGATGTTCAAAGATATTACGGGTGGTATGCGCCATGGCTACATTGAGTTCGATGGCAAAACCACGAAGCAGAACTGGTATTTCCTTACGTACGATAACGCCTCTATTTTCTATTTTCTGCCTTTGGTGGGGGTGCTGTGGTTTCTTACGTTCGGGGGAAGCCGCAAGGTGAAAATCCTTTCCGTGGCGGTAACCGTTCTTACGCTCTACATGTTCTTCGAGCGAAAGTCTGCAACGGCAATGGCCACCATGCTGGTCTTCCTGGTTGGTGTAGTGCTTGCGCTTATCGATGCGCGCACGGGGGCGCTTTCGCGAAGCTACGTGGGAAAACACCTGTTCAGCTTGCCGTCGGCAGTGATATTTGGCTTTTTGGCTACCATCGCCGTGCTGTTTGTTGCAGGAAACCAGGACTTCTCTGCAATAAGCGCGCTGTTCTCGAAATCCGTTTCGTTTTCGGGGCGCGACCGCATTTGGGGACTGAGCCTTGACTGGATTGCGCAATCGCCGCTGCTCGGGTATGGCATTGAAGACTCCGTTACCTCCGTAGAGAAAATTGCGCAGACGCATTGCCACAATATCTTCCTGCAGCTCTTATACACGGGCGGCATTGTGTCGTTGGTGCTGTTCGCCGCCGCGCTGTTCTCTTGCTCGAAGGTGGGAAAACGCCTGATGGGGAAGGGTCCTGCGACGCATGACGCGCTGAATGCCGTTGATTGCGGTCGCGCGGTGGGCGCGCCGCCGTGCCGCAATGTGGCGGAGAATTGTGCGGTGGATCATTGTTCGGGACCGCGCCGCATCATCCTTTTCTTCTCGGTGTTCGCCTATTTTGTAGCGTGCAGCATGGATTGGGAAGTGTATTACGTGATTCCGCTGCTCCTGTTTTACCTGTTCGCCGCTGTTGATTACATGCCCGGTACGCCGCATCGTCGGCGAAAATATCCGTTCGCGCGTATGGCTGAAAAAGAAAGCGATGCCGGCGAATCATGGTAAGAATCAAAGCGACAAAAGCGGACGTCATCTGGGGATATTGCGGTACCATCCTTTCTATGGCCAGCGGCTTCATTTTGCTTCCCATGTTGCTGTTCTTCCTGAGCGGAGAAGAGCTTGGCCTGTGGTATGTCTTTGTGGCCATTAGTAATTTAACGCTTCTTTTCGAATTCGGTTTCAATCCGGCATTTTCCCGCAACATTGTGTACTGTTTGTCGGGCGCGCGCTCGATTGCAAAGCTGGGAGTAAGTGAATCGCCTGTTCAGGACGATGTTGACTGGGTGTTGCTGAAATCAATTATGGATGCATCGCGCTTGTTATACGCCGTTCTTGCGTTTGTGGCCCTTATTGTCACTGCGACCATCGGCACGTTTTACATCTGGACCATTACGCAGGATATGGCGGGAACGTCCCATTGGATTGCCTGGGGTATTTTCTGCCTGGCGATTTTCTTCAACTTGTATTACTACTATTTCCTTACGTTTTTGCGCGGCTACGGCGATGTTGCCGGCGAGAACAAGGCGAAGACCGTTGCGCGTATTTTCCAGCTTGCGGTAAGCGCCGTTTTGCTATTCGCGGGATTCGGCCTTGTTGGCGCGACGCTGGGTTATTTATCGTTCGGTTTGGCGCTTCGCTTCTGCTCGCGCTATTTCATCAAGCGCCACGACGATATTGAGTCCGAGTTGAAAAAGCTTCCGCGCCGCATGGATTTGTCCCAGGTCAAACAAGTTCTTCTGTCGGTTTCGTACGTGGCGTGGCGCGATGGCGTGGTTCAGATCTGCTGCTTCGCCTCAACGCAAGCCATGTCGATTATCTGCTCGCTGTTCTTGGGGCTGGAGGCTACCGGCCAATATTCCATTCTGCTGCAGCTTTCAACGGCCGTCTACAACCTGTCTTCCGTGTTCATCAGGTCGTTTTACCCGAGCTTTCAGTCTTCTTACGTTTCGGGCGATATGTCGGCGTGTCGCGCCATTGTGGGGAAGGGTATTGTCGTTTACGCGCTGCTGTTTGTTGCGGGTACGGTGTTGGCTCTGCTTGTTGCGTTTCCCTTGGTTCCGTTCTTCAAGCCTGATGTGACGCTTGATGCTCCAACGTATATCTTCCTTTCCGTGTACTTGTTCCTGTGGAACCAGCATTCGATTT
>CAKUDT010000216.1 GCA_934645125.1 uncultured Eggerthellaceae bacterium | reverse complement strand
ATCAAATGCTTGATCCGGTCGCGTTCTCGATTGGACCGTTTTCAGTGCGTTGGTACGGCATTGCTTACATTTTGGGTTTCGCCTGTGCTGCGCTCATCATTGCACGCACGGCAAAGCGGTGGAAGATCTCGCTTGATACTGATTCGTTGTTGACCGTTCTTTTAGGCGTGATCATTGGCGTTATCGTGGGTGCGCGTCTGTTCTATTGTCTGTTCTACGGCGACGGCTATTACTTCAGGCATCCGCTGGAGATCTTCGCTCTCTCGCAAGGCGGTATGAGCTTCCATGGCGGTTTAGTTGGCGCTCTTCTATCGGGCCTGGTCACAGCGCGTGTGATAGGGGTACCGTATCTTACGCTTGCCGACATGGCGGTGGTGGGCGCGCCGCTGGGTCTGCTGTTTGGCCGCTGCGCCAATTTCGTGAACGGCGAGCTGTGGGGTGCCGTTACCGATGCTCCCTGGGGCGTTGTGTTCGGTGGCAGTGCAGGCATGATGCCGCGTCATCCGTCCCAGCTCTACGAAGCGGTTCTGGAAGGAATCGTGCTGTTTGTTGTGTTGTATGCGCTTTCGCGCAAGGTGCCGCCACGTCCTCAGGGAACGTTTCTGGGCGTCTTTCTGGTAGGATATGGCCTGGCGCGTGTGGCGATTGAGTTTGTCCGCCAGCCCGATGCTCAGCTGGGATATCTGTTCGGCGATTGGTTGACGATGGGTATGGTGCTGTCGTTTCCCCTGATTGTCATAGGAATAGCGCTCCTTGCATATGCGGCAAAGGCGAAGCGCCCGCAGCAGGGGCAAGTTGCGAAGGACGAAGCCGCGTAAGGTACGCACGGGTCATGGAACACGGCAGGTCGCGCAGAAGAAGATGCGGCTGTGTTGTGTCTGGTGCTTCGTCTCATGCGCACGCACGCAGGCGCGCGTGCAGCTGCGCTCCCTGCGGCACCGCAGCAGATTATTCTTCGGCTTCGGGCAAGGGAAGCGTGAGGGTGGTTTCTGCCACGCCGCGCTCTTCGTTTCCGAACGTAATGGTCACCGGCTTATCGTTCACCAAAACGAAGCACAATGCGATATCGGCCGATTCACCAGGCTGGATGCGTTTTTCGCCCGTGTGCAGCGCGTTACCGTTTGTGTCGTATGCCACCGCGACTTTCAGGTGCGTTCCCGCACCCTGGTTGCGGGTGACGTTATACGAACCCATGACAGATTCGGCAGACGTTCCGCGGTTTGTGACATGCAGATACAGGGCAAGGCAATCTTTGCCCGAAGTGTTGCGCACGATTTCTTGGTCGTAAAGAATCATGCTCAAATTCCCCAGCGTGACTGAAGTACCCTGGTATTGTACCTGATCAGAGCTGCTGCTTTCCGATGACGTCTTGTTGCACCCCGAAAGAAGTGCCGCGCTCATGCACAGCGCAATTGCCACGAGCACAGCAAGTGCGCAGACGCTTTTGTGCGACCTGCGCGTGGGAAAAACACGCGGCGTTGAGGACGAATTTGAGTTGAAAGTGGCGTGATACAGACTCATGCGATGAAAACTCCTTTTGCGTAATTAGTCACACCATAGTAGCTTGCCACGCCTGAAAAACGCCTGATTTTGCCCCTTTTTGAAAAAATAATCGCAAGTCGGGGTGTTGCGCAACACCTGTGCGACAAAAAAGCATCTACAATGAGGGGACGCATCGTGAATTATGCGGTAGGGGAAGGGGGAGGCGAACGTGGGCGAGGCAACAAGCCGCGAAGAACCGATGAAAAACCAGGGGTGGTATACCGCGTTTTACCGGTATGCGGAGTACCTTCGCCTGTTGACAAATGGTGAGCTCAACCATAAAACGCTGTATGCATACGTGGGCTTGAACGGCCGATATGTAAATAACCAGAACCCCGAGATGAGAAAACGCAGCGCAAGTGGACTGTCACGCCTGCTCCATTCCTCGCGCTATGCTTCCGATTTTCAGGAAAGCTTGCGTCAGAATCCTGCTCTTTTCCAGCAGGCGGCAACGTGTTTGGCACAGGATTTGCTGCGGGAAACTGATGGTGATCAGGCACGTTTAGTGGCGGATTTGCTGGAGACGGGCTACGAGCAGCTTCGTGCGGGGCTTATCGCGGAAATTCCTCAGGGGCGCATTGATGTCAGCACAGCGCGCCTTGATGGCGAAATCGAGCTGTTGCGCGCGTGGGCGCGTGAGCAAATCGCGCTTGATGCCGATGCTTGTCTGCATGCGGTTCTCTGCTCGTTTTTCTATCTGATGACGTTTGGGCACTTGGAGGAGCAGTTCGCAAACGGGCTAGTTGACGAAAGCCCAACTGCTATGCTGGCCTGTGATGACGATGCTTCGTACAGCGAATCGTCGCGCGCGTGCATCTTGCGTGCAGTCGATGACAACCCTGCCTCCATTGAAAACATGTGGGCCATCAATCACGGCGGTCCGTTCCTTATCGGCCGCTACGTGGATTGCGATGCGGTGGAGACAAACGGCTTGGTGTCGCGCCGCCATTGCAGCATTTTCCGCGAACATGACGTTTGGTACGTGCGCGATGAAGGGTCGCGGTATGGCACGTCGGTGCATCGCAACGGGCGCACCGTGTGGAATAGCGGGAACGGCGCAAGTGCGGCAGGTGAAGGCGCTGCTGCGGAAGGCGGCGGTGCTGGCGCTATTGGCGCAGGTGCGAGCATTGCTGGCGAAGGAGCCGGTGCTGTTGGTGAAGGTACGAGTACGGCTGGCATGCCAGGGGAAGCGGAGTGCTTCCCCTTGGCGTTTGGCGACTGCCTGGTGTTGGCGGGGCACGTGCGCTATTGGTTTGTGTCGCTGCAAAACGTTGAGCGCTTGCTCATCATCGGTTAGGTTCGATCGTCGTAAAGGAAGGGGTGCGCGACGTGCTGCTGTGCGCGGGAGCGTCTGAAAAAGGGCCGGTAAAATCGGTGAATCAAGATGCCTACCTGGTGAAACGCGCCCAAACTTCAGCAGGCGATGTTGTGCTGGCGGTTGTTGCGGATGGTATGAGCGGTCTGCAGCGCGGTCAGGTGGCGTCGGGTGCTATCGTGCGCGCTTTCGACGAATGGTTCCAGCGCGATCTTCCGCTGGCGGGGGAGTCGCTGGGGTTTTCGGGCGCCGCTTTCTCGCGGGCGGTGCAAGTGCAATGGGCGAATCTGTTGCAAGAAATCAATCTCTCGCTTTTGAAACGCGGCCTGCATGAAGGGATTTCGATGGGCGCCGCGTGCACGGTGTTTCTGGTGGCGGCTGAGACGTATTACGTGATGCAGGTGGGCGACACACGCCTTTATTGCTTGGATGATCAGGCAGTTTGCCAGATAACGCGCGATCAGACGTTTGCGGCGCGCGAGATTGCTGCAGGGCGCTTGGCTAGCAACGAGGCCGAGCGGC
>CAKUDT010000215.1 GCA_934645125.1 uncultured Eggerthellaceae bacterium | reverse complement strand
CGTTTGATCCGCCTGCTCTTCAGCGATTGCCTCTCGGCGAGCTGCAAAACCCTTTTTAATATAATACGCAGTTACGAACGCGGAGAGCACCAGACCAGCGTAAACAAACCAAATTCCACACGAGAAAACGCCACTCGAGAAGCCGGGCAACCACGAAACATCGCACCAACCAAGGCCATCGACTTGAGGCCAGTTCAAAAGAAGGAGCGAGAATCCCACGAACAATAAGGTCGTTGAGACTTTCCCTGGATAAATCACCGCAACGCGCTTGCGATAGCGCTTGAGCAAGTACCCACCGCCCGCAAGCAAAAACAGGTCGCGCAAAACAACAAACAAGACAACCCAAAGCGGCAAACGTCCAACAACCAACAAACAGACCACACCAGATATCATAAGAATGCGATCAACCGCAGGATCAAGCAATTGCCCCAGCTTGGAGACGCAATGCGTACGACGCGCTACCTGTCCATCCACGAAATCCGTTGCCGCCGCAAAGGCAAAAAGCACCGTTGCCGCAACATCATTTCCCTTAAGCAGCAATACGATAAAAGCAGGCACCATGCAGAGTCGAATGAACGAAATCACATTCGGGATGGTGAATATCTTATTAGTCACTTCTTCAGTGTCTGACACGCGGTATCTCCCCCAACTCATGAAAAGGCCGAGCTGCAAAAGCTCGGCCCGTCTTTGCATCACCGCTTATTCTAGCAGTTATTCCATGTTTCAAGGAGAAGCGCAACACACGCGTTGCTATTCCTTTACCTTCTTTTCCTTTTCAGGAACGTGGTAGGTATCCGGTTCGGGCTTGCGCGTTACCGGTGCATACTGCGGAGCCATTTCCAAGCAGTTCTTGGGGCACTCACGCACGCAGAAACCGCACTGGATGCAGCGATACTCAAACACTGTCCACGTACGGGCTTCTTTATCGACCGTAATGGTATGACAGGGACAGCGCTTTTCGCAAATTCCGCACAGAATGCAATCGTCAACATGGTTGACAACATGACCCTTGAGCTGCGGATATGCTTCCTTTTTCTCAAAAGGATACTTGACGGTTTCAGGCTTTTTAAACAAAGAGCCAAACGTCATCTTGCCAAGATTGAAAAATCCCATGACTCCTACCTTTCCGTGCAGCTAATGCAAGGGTCGATGGTCAGAAGAATGTTGCTCACATCGGCAAGATCGCAGCCCTCAAGCGCTTTCACCATACCGGCAAGGTTCACCGATGTAGGTGTGCGCATACGAACGCGGTCAAGATACTTGGAATCATTGCCGCGAACGTAATAGAAGCATTCGCCGCGGGGCTGTTCCAAAGAGTTCGTTGCTTCACCAACAGGAGCATTGCCCTTAACTGGCACTGCGATATCGCCACTAGGAATCTGAGCAGCCATTTCCTTGATGATATCGATGGATTGCAAAACCTCAGCAGTGCGAACTTCAACACGACCATAGCAGTCGCCCGACGTAGCCGTAATGGGCTGGAAGTCAGTAAGATACGCATAAGCGCCGTTGCCCTGCATGCGCATATCTTGCGGAACGTTGGAAGCACGAACGAACGGGCCAACCATGCTCAACGCACGAGCGTCCTCGGTGCTAATGTAGCCAACGCCCTGCAGACGATTGCGAACAGAGGAATCGTTCAAGAACGTCTTACGAATCTGAGCGTATTCGTCCTTGATACCGTCGAGCGTGGAAATCATCTCATCGAACTGGTCTTTCGTAATGTCGCGCACCACACCGCCGACCTTCACGGCAGAGAAGATAACACGACCGCCCGTGGTCTTCTCGAAAATGGTAAGCACGCGCTCACGCAAGCGCCAGCAATGCATGAACAAGCTTTCGTAGCCAAAAGCATCGGCAGCAAGACCCAGCCACAGAATGTGAGAGTGCACACGAGAAAGCTCGTGCCAGATTACGCGCAAGAACTTCGCGCGTTCAGGAACTTCCACACCCATCAGGGACTCAACGGTCTCGGCATAGCCGTAAGAATGACCGAACGAGCAAATGCCGCAAATACGCTCGGCAACGTAGATGAACTGGTTGTAATCGCGCGTTTCGGTCAGCTTCTCAAGCCCACGATGAACGAAGCCGATCTGCGGAATTGCCTCTACGACCTTTTCGTCTTCCACAACCAAATCAAGATGAAGCGGTTCGGGAAGAACAGGATGCTGCGGGCCAAAGGGAATTACGGTTTTCTGGCTCATTCCTATTCACCTTCCTTCTGGGCAGCTGCAGCTTTCGCAGCCTTCGCGGCCATAGCAGCGCGAACCTTCGCGGCTTTCTCGGGATCCATTGCAGCAAGTTTCGCTTCAAGCTCAGCATCGGCGGAAGCATTGGCAGCCGGAGCAGCTTCGCCGGCAGCTTCTCTCGCTGCCTTTGCGGCTTTCGCGGCAGCAACCTTCGCGGCTTTATCGCGCGCAGCCTTCTGCTCAGGAGAAAGAATGGACATCGGGGTCGTTGCCTTGATGTTGTAGAAATGACCCTGGAAGTCAATTGCAATGCCTTCGATGTTCGCACCGAAAAGATCATGCGCTTCATTCTCGAAAACAAATGCCGCAAGGAAGT
This sequence comes from uncultured Eggerthellaceae bacterium, assembly GCA_934645125.1. Classification (GTDB taxonomy): domain Bacteria; phylum Actinomycetota; class Coriobacteriia; order Coriobacteriales; family Eggerthellaceae; genus CAKUOV01. The sequence continues at coordinate 816 of CAKUDT010000215.1, read as the reverse complement.
TATTCGTAACGGACGGAATCACATCCTTCGAGGTCAACCCCTCGATTTTGTAGTTCTTCAGAACAATGTCATCTTCCATCCAGGAATAAATGGCATCGAACACACCGTCATCGGTGCATACGCAATGCATCTGCACGAAACGCGCGCCAGAAGCCTTCTTGGCATCAGACAAAGCAGGAAGCTCGCTCAGTGCAATTACCTGCATTTCAGTTTGCAAGGCCATGGTTACTCCTCCCCTCTTTCTTTCGGAGCGCAACCCTTCGCCTTTTCCTCCAGAATGCCCACCGCTTCAACAACGGCATCGATAAGAGCTTCCGGACGAACAGCGCAACCAGGCGCGTACACATCAACGGGAATCGCCTTGTCAACGCCACCAATAACGTTGTAGCAATCGGCAAACACGCCGCCAGAGCAAGCGCAAATGCCGCAGGCGATAACAACTTTCGGCTCAACCATTTGGTTGTAGATTTCCTGAACAACAGAGATATTCTGCTCGTTCACGCTGCCGGTCACCAAAAAGATGTCGGCATGCTTAGGGTTGCCCGTGTTAATCACGCCGAAGCGCTCGGCGTCAAAGCCCGGGCACAGGGTTGCCAACACTTCAATGTCGCAACCATTGCAGCTTGAGCCGTCGTAATGGATGACCCAAGGAGATTTCGAAGCAAAAGCCATTCGATCAACCCCTTCTCTACAGGAACAACAGGACGGCGAAATTAATGCCACCCGTAATAAGAGCCACAACCCATGCGGACTTCAACATTGCCTGCCACTTCACGCGGGCGAAGTTGTTGTCGATGAGGATCTCCAGGAAGAACG
>CAKUDT010000214.1 GCA_934645125.1 uncultured Eggerthellaceae bacterium | reverse complement strand
GACCTATATACGCCGCGCACGCGAAAAACAGTTCTTTGCGCCACTGTGACCGATTGCTATCACCAAAAACTTACGCCGAAAATGCTCTTTATGATAGACGCCGCCATCAACACGGAAATAACAATGTTTCCCCGCTGGCATCGCGGCGAATACGACTGCACGTTGCGGGAAATGTGCAGCTGGGTAACTGAGTGCATTCCTAAGGAACTCTATGAACTGCTCAAAGAGCCCCTCAGCAAAAAAGAAGATCCCGCGAATTTTAAACATTTTCTTCTGGGGAAAGGGTTCTAGCGCTCGGGTGCGGTCGTAAGTGCCTTCATAGGATGCACTAAGCCAATCACCGCAACAAAAACTCCCATGGCAATCAGCACCGGGAACACCGCATTCGAACCCATAGTGGGCACGGCGGCAACCGACGCCGCAAACACATAGGGCGCAATGAACGGTCCCAAATTCATCATGGACGTCATAATGCCGCTCACGAAAGGAATACGGCTGGTAGGAGCGATATTTCCCGTGGCATCTTGCGCCGCCGTGAAAAAGGCCGATCCGCCAAAGCCCAAAACGAAAACGCCCGCAGCATACACCAGCGCGCTTTCGGCGAAAAAGCACGGGAAAATACCCACCACAATCAGCAGCGCAGAAACACCGAACAGGCGCTCCTTGAAAATTGCAATCAAGCGAGGGAAGACCAAACCCGACACGATAGTGCCTAAACCGCAGCAGTTAATGACCAGTGCCGCTTGACCGGGGCCTGCCAGGGCGCGCTCGTCCAAAATGGTAGAAGTGACCACCTGAACTGCCACAACGCATATCCATCCCGTTAGCGCGAATAACGCATATCCCCAGATTGCGCGGGGAATCTGCTGTTTTTTAGCTCCACCTGCATCGCCTTCGCTGCCCGCACGCGCAACCGCACCAGCGCCGCCTTCCGCCGCCTGCAACGCCCGCTGCTTTGCCAACGCGCTGCGCACAAACGGTTTCGCCTCGGGCATCCAGGCAACGACTACCACCAGCGGCACCAACCCAATGAGGTAAGCCAAAAACGAATAATTCCAGCTGATTTCCGTTAGGAAACCCGCTGCCGTGGTATAGATCAAATTGAACACGAACTGGATGGTAATTCCCAGACCCAAAAGCCGTGAGCGCTCTTCGCCATCGTACAGAGCAATGATTGTCGCGTTTCCCACAGGAAACATCAGGCCCAAACCAAAGCCCACCAGCACACGCGAGAAAATAACGTACGAATAATCAGTGATATCAGGCATCAAAAACGGAAACGCGCCGCCCAAGGACATAATCAAAATGCCAACAACCGCTGCCGGCTTGAAGCCAATCTTATGCAGCGCCATGCCAACCAAAATACTCACCGGAACAGAAATAACGCCCGTAATGCTGTTGGCAAACATGATAGTAGTAATATCAGTACCTACAAAATGATGTGAAAACGATGCAATCGATGGTGTAAGAATCGCAAACTCGCTCATAGTGCAGAACAATGCAAGAATGCCAATCTTGCTGGTCAGCGACAACATTTCATCCCCAGCACCCCTTGCGTCTGCATCACTCCAGCCACCTTTTTGCGCAATATTCCCCATACTTCCCCCTTAAACGGTAAATTATACAGAACCCGCCGCGCACCCAAGGGAAACGCGGCGGGTAAAAATGACATGTATAAAAAGGCGGCAAATCGGAAAGAAGAGAAGGAGGGGAGAGACGATGTGCCGCCCTTTCATCAACATGGCACCTGCTAGCAGCCTGCGTTATTCGCAAGGAGCCCACATGACTTGCTTGGGTTTCTTGGCAAACTCAAGAGCCATTTCTTCCACTGTGCCAAAGCTCATGCAGTTGCCCAGGCAGTTGTGGACGCACACAGGCTCGCGGTTGCGGCCAAGACGCTCGGCGCACAGGTCGCACAGGTCAGTCGGAACGGGAATATGGTTGAAATTGAAGCTCTTGCCCTGGTCATTGGCGTCATCCTTCTGCCAAGGACCATCGGTATACAGGCGAACGCCCCATTTGCCAACAGGCAGATGATGCTCTTCTTTGCAAGAAACTTCGCAAGAATGGCAACCAGTGCAGTACTCGTAATCAATCAGAAGTGCGTATTTAGGCATAATTACTTCACCCCGAATCTCTTGTCGAATTCAATCATGTCAACGTCGTAGTTCTCGGCAATGGGCACCACGTTGCAGCAGTTGCTCTTGTACGGTGCGCCCAGGCCCAAGTTGTTGTTGTGATGCGTAGGCACCAAATCGTTGCAGTTGGTTTGGAACACGCCAAACAAGCTGGGCTCGGAGCCGTCTTGCTCGGGGAACCACCAGCCGTGCTCGGCCTCAACGTGGCCAACGCGCACTTTCTGCGTTACCTTCGCCTTGTAAGCAGCCGAACCGTACTGGTTCTCAATGCGGCACCACTGACCGTCGTGCAAGCCAATACGCGCAGCGTCGGCGGGATTGATCTCCAGCAACGGATTGGGGTTGATCTCACGCAAAATGGCAATCTGACGATGCTCGGAATGGAACGACGTGAAGCGACGAGCACCGGTAGACAGAATGAACGGATACTTCTCGATGATCTCCTCGTGCGACAGGTCGCGCGCGTGCCATTCAGCATTCTTTTCCTCAGGGATAAACGGGCTCAGCGGGATTTCCTTCTGCAGCTGAGCAGCGCGCTCGTCCGGAATACGCGGGCTCTGGTCGGGCTCGTAGTAGTACGGCAGCGGATCCATGCCGTTTTGGTTGTACATGGAAGACCACAGCTCAACACGTCCGGTCGGGGTCAAGAAGCCCGGCTGCCCATCGGGACGCAGCTTACCCGATTCGTACTTGCGATAGTACACCTTGCGCTTGAACTTCACGAGCTCCTTTACCTCGTCGAAGGAATGACGGCCCTCCAGACGGTTCTTGTTCAGGTAGTCGTGGTATTCCGGATACTTGTTGTACGCGAAGCACGCCTTGGGATCATCGGGGAAACGTTCTGCCATACGCTTTGCCAGCAAAGTGTAAATCTCCAGGTCGCACTTAGCTTCGCCCACGGTAATAGCTTTGTTGCCGCAACCGGTGGTAATAGAGGCTGCGCCATAATGGGTGCGGTTCACGCCATCATGCTCGGCAACGGTGGAGATGGGCAGGAACACATCGCACGTTGCCTGAATGGTAGGCGTCACAAAGCAGTCGGTGCCAAACGCGAAACCTTCTTCGGAGCCAATAGAACGCAGGAAGCCAGCATGCCAACGAGTAGGCTCGGCACAGTTCGTAGGAGCCAGCGTGTTGGAGTTGGCAATCCATGCCATGCGAATGGGATACGGCTCATCGGTTTCCAGGCAGTCCAGCACGCAGTCGGCCTGAGCACCCGTGATCTGGTTGCAGTACAGCGGGAACATATCCATGC
>CAKUDT010000213.1 GCA_934645125.1 uncultured Eggerthellaceae bacterium | reverse complement strand
AGTATGAGCTGCAGCGCCAGCTCTTCGCTGCCTTCAATGGGAAGTGCGCCCGCGTAACCATAATCGTAAAGCACTTTGTAGGGGTTCGCCTTGAGTTTGAGCCCACGCGCCTTGAACGATTTTTCGTGATGGAGCGGAAAGCACAGTTCCAGCAAATTGATACCGAATGCGCCCGCGTTCTCCAGTTCGCGCAAAATGTGCAGCATTTCATCGTGTGTGCCTGGCACAACGGGCATTTCCACCATGACAGTGGGAATAACGTCCACTGCCGCACGGATGTTGTCCCACGTGCGCTGTTGGCTTTCGGGCGCGTCATCAAGCTTGATACTGAAGCGAATCTCATCAAGTCCCGCTGCACGCAGCTGTTCAAGAAGCGCAGGAGTAAGCTGATCGCCCGAGGTATACAGGCGCAAGTGGGCGTTCGGGTTGTCGTGGCGCGCTTCCGTGAAAAACGTGCATGCTTCTTCGGCGAACAAAAGCGGCTCGCCGCCCGTGAGCGCTACGTAATCAAGCCCGCCCATGCTTTTATTGAATGCGGAAAGTTCGCTGCGCCAATCTTTTTTATCGTTCTTATAAAGATGGTAGTCGCACTGATTCTCGTTGAAGCAAAACCAGCACGACCGATGACACGCCAGGGAAAGGAATTCCGAAACGCTTTTCACGCCGGTACGGCAGCGCGCGCAAGCGGGCGAGATGCTTCCATATGCAATGCTTTTGCCGCCGTTGCGCACGCGTGCTCCTGCCGCAACAAGCTGCTCGCGCAAAGCAGCAACGCGTGCCGGGCTGTCTTCGTCGTTTGAAACGGAAACGCCGAAGCTTGCCATGGTGCGACGAAACTGCGCGCGCTGTTGCACGAAATGACGCAAATACGTTGCGTACTCATCGCTTACGTCGCGCGAAATATCGGCGGCCGAAATCGGTCTCATAGCGTTCCTTCCCCTGCTTTTTGCATCGTCAAAACAAGTGGTTTTTGCCGTGGGGCATCTTAAAGCAAAATGAAAAAACACGCGAGGAATCTTCGCAGCGAAAACCGCAATTCCCCTTTATTATTGCGTTTGCCGAACATTATACGGCCTGCATGTGATGCGCTCTCCCATTTTTTTCTGCGAGCATGTTACCTTGTTTTTATGTGTTCTACCAGGGGAAATCTAAATATCACATATTCTATGTGATGCAATTTCTTGTGGACGCTCGTAAAGTGCACGGCGTAAGAGAGAGGCTTTGCGCGGTGCGGTGCATCGCAGAAGGGCATTGCTTGGGGTGCGGGGAAACGCGAGAAGTCCGCCGCTTCAACCGCGAAGACGCCCGCTTGCAAATACTACCCGCAGGCACTGAGAGCGCCTAACGCGCAAAGGCTCTTCCCAAAAAAAGAGAGATCAATGAAGGAGGGAAAATGGAATCGAACACGGGACTGAATGTTTCGCGCAGAACGCTTATCAAGGGCGCTTCTGCTGGCGCCGTCGGCGTTGCCCTGAGTGGCATGCTGCTCGATGACATGTTCGAAAAGGCCGAGCCGGCATTTGCCGCCGAGGCTAACCAGGAAACCGCAGAGGAAACCGTCGTTCAGAGCCACTGCTCTTGCAACTGCGCAAGCCGTTGCCCGCTGTGGATGCACGTGAAGGACGGCGAACTCCAGTGGATCCAGTCCGAAACGAAGGCTTGGGACAACGAAGAAACCAGCCGTCAGCGCGCATGCTTGCGTGGCCGTTCGGTACGCCGCTGGATCAACGACCCCGATCGCTTGAAGTACCCCATGAAGCGCGTGGGCAAGCGTGGCGAGGGCAAGTTCGAGCGCATCACCTGGGAAGAAGCCATTAAAACCATCAACGACAAACTGCAGTACACCTACAAGAACTTTGGCCCCGAGGCCGTGTACTGGACGCTGGGCTCTGGCGTTTACAGCTTGACCGGTCGTCCTATTGGTCGTTGGCTTGCTTGCACGGGTGGCTATCTGGGATATTACGGCACGTACTCCGCTGCTCAGATGACCTTCATTGCTCCGTATATGTGGGGCGCCAAGGCTTCTTCGACTCCTGCCGCCATTAAAGATGCCGACCTGGTTATTTGCATGGGCTGGTCGCCTTCCGACTCCATGATGGGCTCCACGGGCGAAGCGAAGCACGGCTTTGAGTACCAGCATCGCACGAACACGAAGGCAAAGTACATCCACATTGACCCGCGTTTCAACGACACGCTGTGCAACACGAACGACGAGTGGCTGCCCATTCGTCCTGGTACCGATGCCGCCCTGGTTGCTGCAATCGCATACGTGCTGATCAAGGAAGGCAAAGTTGCGCGCGACTTCTTGGATACGTACTGCGTTGGCTTCTCCGAGGACACCATGCCCGAGGCATACGCTGGCAAGAACATGTCCTATGAGTCCTACGTTTTGGGTCTGGGCTACGACAAGGTAGAGAAGACCCCCGAGTGGGCTGCAGGCATTACGCTGATTCCTGCCGAGCGTATCACGAAGCTGGCTCACGAGCTGGCAGAAGCTAAGGCTCCGTTTATTGGCCAGTACTACGGCATTCAGCGCCATTCCAACGGCGAACTTGCTTGCTTGGCTGTTTCTCTGCTCACGCTGCTGGTTGGCAAGCTGGGCCAGCCGGGCACTTCTTCGGGTTTGGACGTTGCCGCTTACAGCATTGGTCTTCCCTGGATTGGCGGCGACAACCCCTGCAAGTCCAAGATCTCCATCTTTACCTGGGCAGATGCAATTGATCACGGTCATGAGATGACTGCACTGCACGATGGCGTTCAGGGTACCGACAAGCTGTCCACCGACATCAAGTTCCTGGTTGAGTACGGCGGAAACTGCTTCACGAACCAGCATTCCGATGCAAACGTTGCGCACGACATTCTGATTGACGAAACGAAGTGCGAGTTCATTTTGGTATTCGAGACCCTGATGAACGACGCCGCGAAGTACGCCGACATTCTGCTTCCCGATATCATGCGCGCCGAGCAGCGCGGCATTATCAACGACGGCTGGTCCGGCGACGTTGCTTCCGTTCACTTCGCCAGCCCCATTGACCCCACCACCATGGGTCAGAAGTTCGAGCGCCGCAGCTCCTTTGACGTGTGCGCCGATCTGTGCGCTGCCGCTGGTGCCGACATCAAGGAGAAGTACCTGGACGGCAAGGATCAGGACGGTTGGACCAAGCAGCTGTACGAAAGCGTTCAGGCAAAGGATCCGCGCCTGCCCGAAATCGAAGAGGGCTACAAGATGGGCGAGTTCCATTACCGCAACCCTGCTGGCTACACGCCCGCGTACAAGGCGTTCGTGGAAGACCCCGAGAAGAACAAGCTTACCACGCCTTCTGGCAAGATTGAAATCTTCTCTGAGAAGCTGCAGAAGATGGCCGAAACGTGGCAGCTGGACGATCCGCGCGATGTGATTGCTCCTATTCCGC
>CAKUDT010000212.1 GCA_934645125.1 uncultured Eggerthellaceae bacterium | reverse complement strand
TGAAAAGGAAATGACACAATAAACGTATGGCGATCAAACGAAATCAACATAGTGGGTCATTCTCTTCGAAGCGCAGCGGCTACAGCAGCGGTTACGGCGGGGGTTACGGAAGCGGTCGCGGCGCGCGCGGCACATCGAGCGCACGGCATAAGCATGCTTCAAGTGGCTTTTCGTCATCATCCCAGATCAACAATGTAGCAGGCTACGGCTCTTCGGGCACAGGCGCCGGCAGCGGAAAGCATCGCGCACGTTACGCGGGCGACCTTGGCAGCGCCAGCTTGGGCAGCGGCTCGGGACGCAACAATCGCGGCGGGCGCAGCAGCAACAATAAGCGCGGCAGCAAACGCACCCAGCCTACCTCGCGCATGCAGGGCAATTCCTTCCTTGATAAGGGCGTTGTCACCATTCCCGCTTCAAACGGCGATATCTTGCTCACGCGTCGGCATTTCCTGTATGGCGCAGCGGGCGTAGGCGTGCTGGCAGCGGCTGGAACAGGTGCGAAGGCGTATACGTCTGCGAAAGCGGAGCAAAACGCCATTACCGTGCTTGCCGTTCCCAAAAGCGCTGTAACGGAATCAACGGATTTAACCGAGGTCGAAAACGGCGGCAAAATGAACTTGTCTGCCGAAATCGAACTACCGTATGGCGCGCTCATGTGGGCGACAAACGACGACGTGGCAGCACTTCTTCTGCCCACGGAAACGGGTTCGCCCCTGGCAACCGTTAGCATTTTACGCCTGACCAGCGGCTATTACTTCTCCATTATCAACCAGGCGGTAGGCGCCGCCGAAGGCTTTGAGATTTACGATGTGCGCGCCTCGGCCGAAGGCGTGGTGTGGACCGAAGTGAATATTCTTGAGGGCGTATGGCGCATCTATGGCGCGCCGCTTGCAGATGCCTCGCTCGGCATGCCACGGCTGCTTGACCAGGATACCGATGACTGGGAGACGCCTTCGCTGGCTATCTGCGGAAAAGAAGCATTTTGGCAAGTGCTGCCCAACGCGCAAGGACCGAAAAAGACCAGCGCTTCCACGTTGCGCTGCGCCGCAGTAACGGGTGCGGCAAGCGGTGCCAGCAGCACCAGCGCGGCAGCTGGTGCATCGGGCGCGAGCGCTAACGCTGGCAGCACCGGCACCGACAGCAGCAGCATGGCAACAAGCAACAGCGCTTCTACCAGCACTTATGAGGTAGTGCTCTCTTCGCAAGGCCGCATGTGCACACCGGTTTACGCATCCGATGACGAGATTACGGTAACGCCCCGCGCGCAAACGAGCGGCGTTTACTACCAGCTTACCGTTATCAACGCGAACACGCACGAAATAAAAGAAACCATGGTATTGCCCCAGTCCATGAAGCCGCTTGAAGCAGGCTACGGCGAAACCGGGTTCATGTTCTCGTTCGAGGGCATTTACAGTTACGGCGATGGCATTGCGAACCTGGGCACGTATGCTCCCAAGACCGATGCACGCGGCGCTAACTACAGCGCGGCGTCATGGTTCCATTTCGCACGCACACCTTCCGCCCCGCCCTGCTGGTGCGGAAACTACCTGATGGTAAAATCCACGCGATCGGTTGTTGGCGTTGACCTTGCAAGCGATACGTATTTCCTGCTCAACTCGATAAGCGGCAGCGACACCTACGGCGACTACCTTGCCTCCACCGGCAGCCGGAAACGCATTTTAGTCTTCTCCAACGTGAATGATAACGCCACGTCAAGCAGCAACAAATATTGCTGCGCGCGCATCTTCACCGCAAATTAACGGCACGCGCAGAAAAACGCTCATGCACCGATTTGCGCCAATTTTACCCGCTTCATAAAAATGAGGCGCTGACCTGCATCAACGCCTCATTGCGTGAACATTCTGTCTTGGTGACTCTAGAATTCCAGCTGCTTCAAGCGATCAAATACCTCGCCTTTGCGCGTAAGGAACGCCCAGGGATCGAAAATCTGGTCGAGCTTTTCAGCGGAAAGCGGGCACTCAGGGTCGGCTTCCAGGCGCTCACGATACGTGGGGCCGTCCACTGCCTGCTGAATGTCATCCCACACCGCCATGGCGTTGCGCTGCACCACTACGTACGCATCTTCGCGCGTCATGCCCGTGTCAACCAGCGCCAAAATAACCTTGGAGCTGAAGATCAAGCCCTTCGTGCGCCACAGATTCTGCTCGGACTTCTTGGGGTACACGTTCAAGCCGTCAAGCATCCACTGCATCTTGCCGAACATGTAATCAAGAGCGATGAAGCTATCGGCAAGCGCCACGCGCTCGGCGCCGGAATGCGAGATGTCGCGCTCAAACCACAACGCCACGTTATCAAGCGCCACCTGGGAATTCGCCTTCACCACGCGCGAAAGGCCGCAAACGCGCTCGGCGGTGATGGGGTTGCGCTTGTGCGGCATAGCGGAAGAGCCCTTCTGACCCTTCGTGAACGGCTCTTCAGCCTCAATGACGTCGGATTGCTGCATCAGGCGCACCTGCATGGCAATGGACTCCAGCGTGGAAGCAACCACGGCAAGGCACGTCATGACCTGCGCGTGACGGTCGCGCGCCAGAACCTGCGTGCTCAGCGGGTCGGGAGTCAGACCCATACGCTCGCACACGTAGCGCTCGATGAAGGGGTCGATGCTGGAATACGTTCCTACCGCGCCCGAGATTGCACCGGTGGCGGCAACTTCGCGCGCCTGCTCCAAACGCGTTTGCGCACGCTTGAGCGCCCACGCCCACGAGCCAAACTTCATGCCAAACGTCATGGGCTCGGCGTGAATACCGTGGGTGCGGCCCACGCACAGCGCGTCCTCGAACTCGAATGCGCGACGCTTACATGTCTCGCCCAGCTTCTTGATGTCGGCCAGAATGATGTCGCACGCCTGAATAATCTGATAGCTCAACGCGGTATCGCCCAGGTCAGAAGAAGTCATGCCGTAATGAACCCAGCGAGAAGGCTTCTCGGCGCCTTCGGGAAGTTCGGCGTCAATGTATTTCGCCATGACGGTGGTGAAGGCAATCACATCGTGGTTCGTGACTTTTTCTACCTCGTCAATCTCGGACACCGTGAAATCGGCATGTGCGCGAATCCAAGCGGCATCTTCCTTCGTAATACCGCAATCGCCCAGCTCAGCGTGGGCTTCGCAAGCCAGAACCTCAATTTCCTTCCAAATGGCGAACTTGTTTTGCAGCTCCCAGATAGCGCCCATTTCCGGACGAGTGTAGCGACCGATCATTTCCCGTACAGTTCCTTTCCTTTGAATCGCCTTGTTCGTGGCAAAGTGCAGCGACACGTCTTGCGTTGCATGTTACCCTGGTATTCTCGCATGAAAGTGCACTTGTTGGCGCAATGCAACGACAAATGCACTAAAAACGCAGGTGCAGGTCACTCGAAAAACTAAACGCAACGCTGCAAAGGTAAATGCAACATTGCGTTTTATCCTGCAGATCTTATTCAAA
>CAKUDT010000211.1 GCA_934645125.1 uncultured Eggerthellaceae bacterium | reverse complement strand
TCGCCTCACGACTCCGCTTGGATAATGCCTCACTGCACCCGCAACTCGCTCAACTTATCCGAAGCGTCGCAGTTCGGCTCGACCCTTGCTGGCGGGGCATCCTTTGCTGTATTTCCCTATTTGGGGACAGAGGTTTGTTCCAAAGCGCTCTCGCTTGCGGACGCCCCCTGAGGATCTGCGTGATGGGGTTCCGACGTGCGCGCTTGGGCTCGCGGCGCGTTGGCTTTTGGTTCCGGTGTCTCTTTTGGCTCCTCGGCGGCATGTTGTCGTTTTTTCCGCCCAAATGCGCAAAATATTCCCGTTCGGGGCACCTCGGGGAGTGCTTTCAGTCCATATGGTGCTGTCTAAGTTGTCGCTGATCTGTAAAAGCCCAGGTCGCGCACTGCAAGCATCGGGCGAACAAGGGTTGACGCCACTTAAACCTGCCCCGAACAGGAATATTTTGCATATTCGGGCCCATTTTCCGACAAGATGACTTGCAGCTTGGTGATTTCAGCAATGGAACAGGGGAAGGAGGTTTGTTCCAATTTGGAACAAACCTCCTTCCCCTGTTCCATGGGCTTCCTCGGTGGTGGGGAAGCCTTTTTCGCTTTGGGGCGCTGAATTGTTGACAAAAGGTGGGGTAATTTGTCAACAATAGCGTGCGCAGGTGGCTACCATGCGGGCAATGGGGCGGTTTGTGTCGTCGACGATATCGACCGTGTAAAATCCTACGTTGCGTCCGGATTTATCAACATCGCAGGTCGCAATGAGTTTTGTGCCTTTTGTGGCATTCAGGTACTCAATGGTGTTGCTGACGCTTACCGTGGGTTGCTCTGCAATATTGCAGGCAATCGCCAGCGTGAAATCGGCGAGTGTGAAAATGGCGCCGCCCATGACGGCGCCAAATCCATTTCGATGAATATCTTCAATGTCGAACTCGCACACAGCGTGTCCGCGGCGAGCTTCCACAACGCGGCAATGGCATGCCTGCGTGGCGAATTGATCGGCCGCAAAAGCTTCCTGCACTTCTTCAAGCGTAGGATTGTCGCCTAACTCGCTGACCAGCATTATTGTGCGCCGCCGAACACGGTTTCAATGGTGTAATCGATACGTGCCACCACATCGGCGCGGTTCATGAGCTCAATGCATTCGAACAGCGGCGGCGAAACCTGAGTACCCGTTACGGCAACGCGGATGGGCTGGAAGATGAACTTGTTCTTCAGATCCAGCTTTTCTGCCAGACCGGCAACAGTGTTCTGCAGCGGATCGCATTCCCAGGGAATGCTCTCGTCGGCCAGGATAGCGCGCACTTCGCGCAGGACTTCATCGGCGCGGCAACCTTCTTTGAGCAGGTTCTTTGCCACGGATTTCTCATCGAGCGTGACTTTGGAGCCATCGAACATGAATGCGATTTTCTCGGGCGTCTCGCTCAGACGCTTCAAGCGTTCGGCCAAAAGCGGATAAATCTTCTCGAACCACGCATGCTTTTCCTGGATTTCCTCGGCCGTTACCAAGCCCGCTCCAATCAAGAAAGGTGCAGTTAAGTCAACCCAAGTGGCGGGGTCCATGCGCTTGATGTATTCGCCGTTCATCCAGTCGAGCTTCGTTTCATCGAACACTGCGTTTTTCTTCGTGATGCGGTCCAGGCTGAACTTCTTGCACAGCACGTCGCGCGGAATAATAGTGGTCTCGCCATCAAGCGACCAGCCCAAAAGCGCCAGGAAGTTCACCATGGTATCGGGCAGGTAGCCGCGGTCGCGGTACTCTTCCACGCTTGTGGCGCCATGACGCTTTGAGAGTTTCTGACCGTCGCTGCCCAGAATCATGGACAGGTGAGCAAACTGCGGCACGGGTTTGCCCAGTGCCTCGTAAATCAGAATCTGCTTCGGCGTGTTGTTCAGGTGGTCGGCGCCGCGAATCACGTGGGTGATTGCCATGTTGGAATCATCGACTACGCAGGCGAAGTTGTACGTGGGCGAGCCATCGGTGCGCACTAAAATCAGGTCGTCAACGAAGTCGCCTGGGAAGCTCGTGTGACCGAACGCGGCATCGTCAAATTCGATGGGTCCGTGATTTTCTGGCACGGCAAGGCGCCATACATGCGGTTCACCTGCGGCAATGCGAGCAGCAGCTTCTGCGGGGTCAAGGTGGCGGCACGTGCGGTCGTAACCATCGTAGCCACCTTGCTCTTCTTTGGCTGCTTCACGTTTCGCATCCAGCTCTTCTTTCGTGCAGAAGCAAGGATATGCAGCTCCTGCGGCCTTCAGCTGCTCAAGCGCCTCTTGGTACGTGTCCATGCGCTGCATCTGCGTGTAGGGGCCGTATGCGCCGCCTACTTCGGGACCTTCGTCCCAATCCAGGCCCAGCCAACGCATGGCACGCAAGATGACCTGGGTATTCTCTTCGGTGGAGCGCTCGGGATCGGTGTCCTCAATGCGCAGGATGAACTTGCCGCCATTGGCGCGGGCGAATGCCCAGTTGTAAATGGCGGTACGCGCGCCGCCAATGTGCAGACGGCCAGTGGGTGAAGGTGCAAAACGAACGCGCACTTCATTTGCAGTGTTTTCCATGTGCAATCCTTATCTATTAAAGCGTGTGCTTTGAATATCCGATGTTTGGTGCCGCGCATCGCGTTTCCTTACGAGAAGCGCGGCAACGCAACATGACAGTATAGAGAGAAGAAGGCTTGTTGCGAACCACAGAATGCCCATTCCCATCCAAAAACCTTCAGGAAGGCTGCAAATAAGAAGGCTTCGGTACCAAAACGTCCACGTTCCTTGGGTGAAGAACAGGCCGTGGAAGAGCGAAAAGAAGGCGTCGAAGTCGATAAGCGCCGCAGCGCCGAATACCAGAAACGCCGCGATAGTGAGTCCGCCAGCGCACGCCAGCACGCGTCCCAGGTTCTTGCGGCCGGTGCGTACACCCACATGAGCTGCGGCTGCAACGGCAAGCACGGCAATGGCGATAAGCGGCACTTTTACAGCACTTGCAAGTGCGTAACAATCGTCTAAGTGGGAAATTGCCGCGCTATCCAGGCGATATTCTTCTCCCTGTGCGTTGTCGGGCGCACGACCATCGGCTTGAGCTGCGATAACGAGTTCGTCCATGGTTGCGTTCAGCGCGTCTGCGTCGTGGCTTGCAAACGAGTAATCGTAAATGGCAACAGCGGCCACTACGAGTTCATCGTGCGTGTACGGCGAAATGCTGTCGGTTGCGTATGCTTGCGACAAAACGCGCGTTGGTAATGGCGTTGCAGCGCACGCAGCAAACCCTGCCGCTAAAAACGTGACAACAAGGCACACCACGGCGCACACCGCTGCACCGGTATTGATAAGCTTCTTCATTGTTGACAAATTACTCCACCTTTTGTCAACAATTAGCAGCAGCTACCGTCGCAGCCGCAGCCTTGCGTTCCCGCGCCAGCGGCAACAACGGATGCGGGCGGCTCGGGCGCGAAGATGTTGCC
>CAKUDT010000210.1 GCA_934645125.1 uncultured Eggerthellaceae bacterium | reverse complement strand
TCCGGGAACGTTTGCGGTCCACGGCGGTACGATCGATATATATCCCGGCAATTTATCGTATCCCGTGCGCGTGGACCTCTTCGGTGACGAAATCGACGAGATTCGCCGTATTGTTCCCGCAACAGGGCAAACGATTGCCCCCTTGCAGCAGGTTGAGATTTTCCCCGTGGTGGAATACGCGGCAACAGCTGCGGCGTATCGCCGTGCGCGCAAAACGCTTGAGGCGCAAGCGCATACGAGTGCGGTCATGCGCGAGCTGTTGGAGTGCCTGGACGCGGCAGAAGGTGGTATTCGCTTTCCGCAATCTGATTTGCTGTTGCCGTTTCTCTACGATGCAACGGCAACGCTTGGCGATTACGCGGCGCCGCAAACGCTGACCACCCTGATAGAACCGAAATCGCTGTTCGATGACGCAAGCCATGCATTCGATGAAGCGTGCGCTCATGTCGAGGGATGCGGTGTTGCGGCTGAGCGGCTGTATGCGCCGCCCATGCAGCTGAATTTCGGTGGAGGCGTGCGCGCCACGTATCTATCGCTTATGGGGGTTGGCAAGACGGTTGATGACGAGCTGCCCGTCAAGCGCACCGATGTTGCGGGCAAAGGTGGACGCCTTATCGGTCGATTGCGCACGTTCTTGGAAACAGATTATATGGTGGTGTTCGCGGCGGCGAATGCGCAGGTGCGCAAGGAGCTTGAGCTTGAATTCGCCGATGAAGGGCTTCCTATCCAAGAAGTTTTGCAGTGGCAAGACGAGAACGAAGAACAAGCGCGTCGTCGGTTGCGTTCGGGCGTGGTAAACGTGGTGGATGCCGATGTTGCCCTGGGAATGGTGTTTCCCAAGGCGAAACTCGCGCTGGTGTCCATTGCCGATACGCAGGGTGCGCGCGCGGCAAGTTCATCGGGGCGCAAGATTGACATCACGGAAATCACGTTTCCTTACAAGCCAGGCGATTACGTTGTGCACGCCGTTCACGGCGTGGCGCTTTTCCGCGAGCTTACGCGCCAGGAAATCGATGGAAGCGTGCGCGACTACCTTCTTCTGGAATACGCAGAAGGGGATCGCTTGTTCGTTCCCGTTGAGCAGCTCGATCGCGTGACGCGCTATGTGGGACCGGAAGGATCAGCGCCGCGCTTGACGCGCTTGAACACGTCGGACTGGTCCCGTGCGTTGCGCAAAGCGAGCAAGGCCACGAAGAAACTCGCGTTTGACTTGGTGGACGTTTACGCGCGTCGTTGCGCGGTGCAGGGTTTTCGTTTTGGCGAAGATACGCCCTGGCAGCGCGAGATGGAAGCCGCCTTCCCCTATGCGGAAACACCCGATCAGCTGAGCGCTATTCGCGATGTGAAAGCAGATATGATGAGCGCGCGTCCTATGGACCGTCTGATCTGCGGCGATGTCGGCTTCGGCAAAACGGAAGTCGCGCTGCGAGCGGCATTCAAGGCTACACAGGACAAGAAACAGGTTATGGTGTTGTGCCCGACTACTATTTTGGCGCAGCAGCACTATACGAATTTCAAGGAGCGCTTTGAGCCATTCGGCATCCAGGTGGAAGTGCTTTCGCGTTTTCGCACGGCAGCGCAGCAGCAAGAAGCGCTCAAGGGATTCGCGGATGGCTCCGTTGAGGTTCTGGTGGGTACGCATCGCTTGCTTTCGCGCGATGTGAACCCGCATGATCTGGGTCTTGTCATCATCGATGAAGAACAGCGCTTTGGCGTGGGGCATAAAGAGCAGTTCAAGAATCTGCGCGAATCGGTTGATGTGCTCACACTTTCCGCCACGCCCATTCCGCGTACGATGCAGATGTCCATGAGCGGCGTGCGCGATATGAGCGTTATTTTGACGCCGCCCGATGACCGCCGTCCGGTGAAAGTGCATGTGGGAGCTTGGGATCCCGATATCGTTTCGGGCGCTATTCGCCACGAGCTGGCGCGTGGGGGACAGGTATATTACGTTTCGAATCGCGTGCGCACCATTGACGATGCCGTTGAGCGCGTGCAATTGGCGGCAGGCGAGGCGCGCGTGGGCGTAGCACATGGAAAAATGACAAAAGAGCAGCTCGAGAACGTAATGGAAGAGTTCGCGGCGGGCGAGCTGGACGTGCTGGTTGCCACGACCATCATCGAAAGCGGCATTGATAATCCGCATACGAATACGCTTATCATCGAAGACTCGCAACGCCTTGGCTTGGCGCAAATGTACCAGCTGAAAGGCCGCGTGGGCCGTTCGAGCACCCAAGCATATGCGTACTTCATGTATCCCGAGAAAGTGGTGCTCACCGAAGAAGCCACGGCGCGTTTGCTTGCCATCAATGAGCATCAAGAATTGGGAAGCGGCATACGTATTGCCATGCGTGACCTGGAGATTCGCGGCGCAGGCGACATTTTGGGCGCCGAGCAAAGCGGGCAGATGAGCGCGGTTGGTTTTGACTTGTTCGCCCAAATGCTTGGTCAGGCGGTACAAGATGCGCGCAAGGGTCTTGCCGCCGAAGGGGCCGATGTCATTTTGCCGCCGGCGCTTTCCGACATTACGGTGAACGTTCCCGGGCGCACGTACCTGGGGGACGATTATTTGCCCGACGTGGACGAGCGTGTTTTGTGGTATCGCCGCATTGCAAGCGCGGAAACGGTCGAGCAGGCTGACGCGCTTTTGGAGGACATGCAAAAGAAGCATCCCGAAATGCCTGTTGAAGCACGTAATCTGTTCCTTAAGACGCACTTGAAGGCGTATTGCAACGAACATGGCATCAAAAGCGTTGTCGTGGTGGGTGGCAAAGTTGTCATTGAGCCCATTTCCATCTCGCGCGAGAAGTCAATCGAGCTGCGCCGCGCGGGCGGACGCTATACGCCGCAGAAAAACCGCCTTGAAGTTCCCATGAAGTATTTCAAGCTAGAAGGTGAAGATACGCCGCTTGGCGTTTTGAGCGCGTTCCTTGAAAGCCTTGAGCCTGACGAAGAGGAAAGCGGTGCGAAGGCGGGTCCAACGCGCGCGGCAAGGACTGCGGCTGCTGGAGCTTCGGCTACTTCAGCAGAGGCGCGCACTCCGGGCTCTTCGCGGGCGTCTTCGGGCCAGGCGGGTGTGAAGACGAAGAACAGCTCGCCTGCCGTGGGGCATAATTCGTTTGCGCGCAAGCCGCTGAATTCTTCGTCAAGCGCATCGAGGTCAGCGAATCGCTTCTCGTCACGCAGCGCGGCTGATAGACGCAATATGACAGCGCGCACGGTTCATCGCCGTCACAACTGGTAACGTGCCCTGTTGACAAATTACCCCACCTTTTGTCAACATTTCGAGCATTTGAGAACTCGAGATGCCTTGCGCGCCTCGGGTTCTTTGCGTCCCGCTGCGGTGTGTAATTCGCGTTCAAATGTTTTTGACGCGATACCGCCCAGTTATGTGGGCGGCATGATAAAAACGACCCACTTTTCGGTGGATTTTCTTCTTTGCGGTCGTTGAAAATCGGCATTTCCCC
>CAKUDT010000209.1 GCA_934645125.1 uncultured Eggerthellaceae bacterium | reverse complement strand
GCTTACGCCTGGGCAGCTTGCGTTTGTGTCCCAGGAAACAATCGGCAATTTATCGCGCGCCGAGACAGATTACCAGGAGTTTCTTGTTGATGACGAATCGATCAAGCAGATTATTCGGGCGGTGTCCGCGCTGTTCCCCGTGACCATTGAGAGCGGGGAAGCAATTGATGCGGTTCAGGATATGTTCGATGCTCTGAATGTACTGCAGATGGAGAAAGTCCCTGTTGAGGTAAGGAATTCCTATAAACTGGCAAAACAGCAGTATCGAAAGATCTGCGACGACAAGTTGGCGGCAGATGCTTTTGTCGAAACACTGCTGGGCGCTTTTCCTATAACGCTTGAAAGCAGTGATGCGTTGAAGCAAGCACGTGCGGCTTACGATACGCTTACTTCGGACCAACTTGGGTATTTGCCCGAATTTGCGCTTGAAAAACTCCAAGGAGCCGAGGCCGAGTATCAGAAGCTCGTGGATGACAAGGCTGCAGTAGATCGTTTTACGGCAATGGTGAAAGCGCTATTCCCGGTCACAAAGGATAGCGAGGGCGCAATTGCTGCTGCCGATAAAGTGCTTGCCGCTATGACCGATGACCAGCGTTCGCAAGTGACGAAAGAAGCGCTGAAGGACCTGCAAAAGGCAAAGGACGAGTTCGCTGCGCTTCAGAAGAGCGACTCCGATGATCCTTCCGACAAGAGCGAAGGTGATGATTCGAACGGCAATCCTCAGGCTGGAGCGGGGGCAGGAACTGCCACGAAGTCGCTGGGCGGCTCGAAGGCTGCAACGTCTTCGGCGAAAGACGAAGACTCTGCGGCGGATGATGAAGTTGTTTACACTGCTGCTCTGGCCGATGACGATATGGCCGTGTACGCGCGCGATGCTGAAGAGAGCACGAGTAAGCTTCCATGGCTCGAGATCCTGATTGCGGCTGTTGCGTTCTTTGCAGGTGCGGGCATCACGCGACTTGTCTCATCGGGTAAGGGAAGCGATAAAGAAGAATAGTGCGATACGGAGTAGTACTAATGAATTTCGATAAAATTGAAGCATGGGCGAAGGCGGGCGATTTTGCGCGCGTAAACGATGCGATTGCGCCCTTGGACGAAAACGCTGAAAAAGAGGCAGTCGATCATTGGAATAGTGTTGGCAAGCCGGTAAACAGCTTAGGTGTGCTAGAAACGCTGATTGTCCAGATTGCCGGCCTGAAAGGAACTGCTAAAGTTGACCTGGGAAAACGTGCGGCTTTGCCGTTTTGCGCCGATAATGGCGTGGTCGAGGAAGGCGTTTCCCAGTCTGGCCCCGAGGTAACGTCTATCGTTGCCGCGAATATGGCACGTGGCATGTCTTCGGTGTGCGTCATGGGGCGCTTGTCGGGCGTGGTATGCCACCCTGTTGATGTGGGCATGCTCTACGATGCGGAAGGCGTGCTTGATCGCAAAATCGCTCGTGGCACGAACAATTTCACGAAAGGCCCCGCGATGAGCCGAGAACAGGCATGTCAGGCCCTTGCAGTGGGCATTGAGTGTGTGCATGATTTGGCTGGCCAGGGTTATGGCATCATCCTTTCCGGAGAAATGGGAATTGGCAATACCACCACGTCAAGCGCACTTGCAACCGTACTGCTGGGCAAGCAGGTTGAAGACGTTACGGGTCGTGGTGCCGGACTTTCCGACACGGGTCTGGCCTGTAAAATTGACGCCATCAAGCGCGCCATTGCCCTGAATGAGCCCGACCCGAATGATGCACTGGATTGCTTGGCTAAAGTGGGCGGTTTTGATATCGCTGCAATGGCGGGTGCGTTCATCGGCGGTGCGCTCTATCGCGTTCCCGTTGTAATCGATGGTCTGATCAGCGCAATTGCGGCTCTGGTAGCGGCGCGTTTGTGCCCCGCGAGTCGTTGTGCCATGATGGCGTCCCATTCCTCTTTCGAGCCAGCTGCTGAGACTGTTTTGGCAGAGCTCGGCGTTCGTCCCATTATTTTTGCTGATTTACGCCTAGGTGAGGGAACAGGTGCCGCGTGCCTGATTCCGCTTCTTGATATGGCGCTTACGGTGTACGATGGCCTTTCTTTTGATGAGATCGGTGTCGAGCAGTACGATGTTGAGGTTGCTCCCCAATGATGATTTTGCTTACAGGCGGCGCGGCGTGCGGCAAAAGCTATGTCGCCGAACAGCTGGTGACGCGCTTTCCCGGAAAGCGCTACTACATTGCAACCATGCGTCCCTGGGGTGCCGATGGGCAGGCGAAGGTGGCAAAGCATCGCGCCATGCGCCAGGGGAAGCATTTCCAGACCATAGAGTGCTATGGGAACCTTGAAGGCGTTTCCTTGGACGCGCCTGATTCCGTGGTGCTGCTTGAGTGCATCACGAACTTGGTTGCAGACGAGCTCTACGACGACGAAGGGAATAAGCAGCCCTATGACCTGGTGCTTTCCCGTGTTGTTTCAGGTATTGAGTCTCTGAAAAAGCAGTGTGCGGAATTAATCATGATTACAAACGATGTGGGAGCCGATGGCATTGAGTATGAGCAAGACACGGCGGATTATGTGCGTCTGCTGGGGCAGATAAACTGCCTGGTGGCCGCACAAAGCAATGTGGTTATTGATATGGCATGCGGCGTTCCGCTGGTGGTGAAGGGAAGCGTTGACGGCATGATGAGCGCTGATACGATAAACGGAAAGGGAGCGATTGCTGCTCCTTGCTGTGCGCAGGCGTCTGACGTGGATACATCGCGTGAGGTGGATGCGTAATGAAAACGATCAAAGCATTCTTGTGCTCAATTTGTTTAGCGTTCACCTGTTTTTCGCGCATTCCTGTTCCGCAAGTTGAGTGGAACGCGCAAAACATGCGTTTCATGATGGCGGGTTTCCCGCTGATTGGCGTATTTATCGGATTATTCGTGTGGCTGTGGTCGTTGCTTTCCGGTGCGGCATCGTTCGGGCCGCTTTTGACGGGTGCTGGTTTAGTGCTTATTCCCGTCGCAGTGAGTGGTGCTATTCACTTGGACGGGTTATGCGACGTAATTGATGCGCTTTCAAGCCATGCGGAGCCCGAACGGAAGCGTGAAATCCTGAAAGACCCCCATGTGGGAGCGTTTGCGCCTATCTGCATTGCCTGCTACCTGATTCTTTACGTTGCCGTTGCGTCGGAGTTTGCCTTGAGTTTGAACGCGGTGCTTGCATTCGCGGCGACATTTGTGATTTCGCGCTGCGTGAGCAGCTTCTGCGTTTTGGCCATTGCGCGCTCAAGCGACAATGGCATGCTGGCATCGTTTCAAGTTTCCGCTGATAAGAAGCCTGTTTTAGTGGTCGTGTTTCTGATTTTTGCGCTTGCTTGCGGCTTTTGCGCCTGGTGGAGTGTTCCTGCTGCGGCAATTCTGGTAGTTGTCGCCGTGGTTGCAACGGCGCTTATCGTTCGTATGGCGCGCAAGGAGTTCGGCGGTTGGAGCGGTGACTTGGCTGGTTTTTTGTTGCAGACACTTGAGC
>CAKUDT010000208.1 GCA_934645125.1 uncultured Eggerthellaceae bacterium | reverse complement strand
ATGTGCGGCGCGGCGAAATCCTGGAAACGTTCCTGGCGCTTATCAATCATGCGCGGCAGACGAACGTGCGCGTTGTAATGGTGGCGGGCGATTTGCTTGATAGCGTTCGCGTGAGCGCAACAACGCAAGATGTAGTGTATGAAGCTATGAAAAATGCTCCTGACGTGGACTTTTTACTAGTTCCGGGAAACCATGATGCCGTGTCTACCGCTCTGTTGGGGCACCATTTGTCGCGCAATGTGAAGATTTTCGGCGCACAGTGGGAAACGGTGCACTATGGCGGCATTACGATAAGCGGTCGTACGCTTCCGCAGATAAGCGGCTCCGATCAGGAGCAGCACGGCTTGTGCCAGGGGCTACAGCTGGATGAAAACCTGACGAACATTGTGATGCTACATGGCCAACTGGGCGCAACCTCGGGCCCTTACGCTATTGATGCGGCGCAGCTGCGCGGACGTGGCATTGATTACCTTGCTTTGGGTCACAGCCATTCGTTCAGCAAGCAAAAACTGGATGCGCGCGGCACGGCGGTTTACAGTGGCTGTTTGGAAGGTCGCGGCTTTGATGAGTGCGGCCCCAAGGGCTTCGTGGAATTAACTTACGAAAACCATGTGCTGAGCTGGGAGTTTATTCCCTTCGCGCGCAGGCGATTGTATACCGTGGCGGTGGGAATCACGAATGTTGATAATGTTGCGACTATGCTTGCCATGGCGCAAGAGGCCGCTGCCCAGCAAAACATCCCCAGCGATAGTCTGGTCCGCTTTGAGCTGCAGGGTGGTTATTCCGCCGACGCGAACAAGGATCTGTCATATCTTGAGGCGAGCCTGAACAGGGATTTCTTCTTCGCGAAGGTGGTTGATAAGACGCGCTTAGTGGTGGATGCAGCGGATTTCGAATACGACCAATCGCTGCGAGGTGCTTTCGTGCGCGCGGTTTTGGCATCGAACGAGACAGAAGAGGAAAAGCAGCGCATCATCTTGTGCGGTTTGCGCGCGCTTCGCGGAGAGGATGTTGCCCTGTGAATTTAGTGAGCTGCACCATTGATAATTTTGGCGGGTTGAGCCAACGCGCGTTCAACTTCAATGACGGCCTGACGGTAATCGAGCAGCCGAACGGCTCAGGAAAAACAACGCTTGCGGCGTTTATTCGCTGCATGCTGTATGGGATGCCGCGCCATCATAAGCGCGACCTGGACAAAGACCTGCGTCGTCGTTACGCTCCCTGGCAAGGGGGCGCGTATGGCGGCCAGCTGATCGTGCATGCAGGCGGGCGTATGTATCGGATAGAACGTCGTTTCGGCGCAGTACCCAAAGACGATACGCTTGCGGTGTTCGATCAAATTTCGGGGAAGCGCACTGACGAGCTGGGCACCATTCCGGGCATTACGTTGTTCGGTCTGGACGCTGATTCCTTCGAGCGCAGCGCGTATATTCCGCAAAATCGCCTTACCGACGCGTTGGGAACGGCTGATATCAAGGCGAAGCTGGGTAATTTGGTAGACAACACCGATGGCACGCGCAATTTCGAATCGGCAATGGATCTGCTGAAAAAAGCGCGCGCCCAGCAAGTGCCTTATCGCGGACAAGGTGGGGCTCATGCGGCTGTTGTGGCGCAGATTTCCCAGATTAACGAAGAGTTGGTGCAGTTATCCACGGCTCAGGGCGAACTTGAGCGCGTGTGTGATCGCGAGGGGCGCCTTGCTTCCAACATGGAGCAGCAGCGTCATGAGCTCGCGCAGGTGCGCACGGAAATTGCTGAAGCCGCCGACCTGCAGGCGCGCCGTAGTATGGCGCTTGAATGTATGCGACTTGAAAACGCTCGCAAGCAGGCAAGGGATGAGTATCAGCGACTTGAGGCATCGCTGGGTGGAGCCGTGCCCAGTGAAGGGGAAGTGCATCGTGCGAACGAGGCACTGCAATGTCTTGACCTGGTGAAACAAGCGGGCGTGACGCAGGCGGACATCGACGCGTTTGCGGCGCAGGCTCTGCAAACGGCCTCTGATGGGGAAGGTGTCGCTCGTGGCGAAGGCGCCGCTGCGCCCGCTCCCGCACGGGGTGCCGGCGCTAGCGCTGCTGGTGCTGCTTCGGCTCCTGATGCCGCTGGTGCCGCCGGCAGCGCGGCGGGTGCGCACGGCGTTCCTGCCGCTGATGTCGGCTGCGGCACCAATGCCGAATGGCCTGACGACGCACCCGCAGTACTCGCGACCCCCGCAGCTCCAACAGCAGTCACGGTAAAAGGCGGCGGTGCGGGCATCGCGCTTGTCGTGGTGGGGGTTATCCTGCTTCTGATGGGTGCTGTGCTTGCGGCAATGGATGCAGCAAGCATTGCGCGCATTTTCGCAGGTCAACTCTACGCGGGCATTGCCGCGGCGGTAGCTGGCATTGCGTTTTGCATTGGCGGCGGCGTTATGCGCGCGCACCACAAGAAGCAAGCTCAGCTGGCGGCGCAAGCAGCACGAGAGGCGGCGCAGGCTGCGGCGCGTGCAGCGGAGCATGCTCGCTCGCTGGCGCGTACAAACGACCTGATCAAACGCGCTTTCGCGGCACAACGCGAGCTTGAGTCCTTCTGCAGCGCGCATCACATTGACCCCCGAACGCTGAACGCAGAAACGCTGGAGCGCTTGCGCGACAACGCTCGCGCGCTGCATCAAATGCGCCAAAACGTCCGTGCTGCTGACCAAGCGTTTTCCCAGTTCGTAGAAGCAAATGGCTTGTGCGCGTGGAAGCGTTCCGACGAAGATCGCTTCCGTACCTTGAACCTGCAGGAGCTTCAGGCGCAAGAGCAGCGTTTAGTTGCGGCGCAGGAGGGGTCGTTCCAAGGCCGCGTGAAAGATTCCCAGCGCATTCAAACGCTGCAAGAGCGCGTTGATAAGATTCCCCTGCTGCAAGATCAGCTTCAGACACTCACGGAACAGCGGAAGAAAATCGAGAAAGACGTGGCAACGCTCGATGCGACCATGGCCTATTTGGAGCGCGCGAAAGAGCAGCTTTGCGCGACGTATGCAGGCCCGGTGCAGGAGCGCTTCCAGCATTATTTCCGCATGTTGGTGGACGAAACGGGGGCTATCGACGTCAAGAAAGTCCAGGTGGACAGTGACTTTCATATGACGTACCCGCAAACGGGTGCAACGCGTCATCAGGAAAGCCTGAGTGCCGGTTACGCCGATCTGGTCATGGTGTGCATGCGCATGGCGCTTTGCGACGCGCTCTACGAAAAGGAGCGTTCGTTCATTGTTATGGACGACCCCTTCATCAACGTTGATGACGCTTTGATGCAGCGCACGCGCCAGCTGTTGGAAAAGCTTGCCGAGAACCATCAGATTATTTACTTCACCTGCTCGAATTCTCGCAACATGACCGCGCATTAAGTGCGACAATTGTCGGGTTTTTCTTTTAGCCGCGCGTTTTGTTTGAGAGGTTTCCATGTCCGACAGGCTTCGTACCACGCTTCTTCCGCTGATTGCCGCGTTCATCTGGGGTATTGCGTTCGT
>CAKUDT010000207.1 GCA_934645125.1 uncultured Eggerthellaceae bacterium | reverse complement strand
CGAGATTTTCGGGCTGCTAGGCCCAAATGGCTGTGGTAAGACCACGGCCATTAATTGCATGCTGCAGCTGCTTACCTACGACAAAGGCAGCATAGAGCTGTTCGGTGAGCCCATGAAGCCCACGCGCTATGACCTTAAGCAGCGCATTGGCGTGGTGCCTCAGCAGGTGGCGGTGTTCGACGAACTGAGCGTTGTGGAAAACGTTGACTGCTTCTGCGCTCTGTACGTAAAGGACAAAACACGCCGCAGGAAGCTCGTTGATGAAGCCCTTGAGGTCGTGGGGCTTGAGGATTATCGCAAAATGCGCCCGAAAAGGCTGTCGGGCGGCCTGCAGCGTCGCTTGAACATTGCCTGCGGCATTGCGCACCGGCCCGAGCTTATCTTCTTTGACGAACCCACCGTAGCCGTTGATCCACAAAGCCGCAATTCCATTCTTGACGGCATCATGCGCCTGCGCGACGAGGGCGCAACCGTGGTTTACACAAGCCATTACATGGAAGAGGTCGAGCATATTTGCAGTCGCATTATGATCATGGATGGCGGCAAAATACTGGCATTGGGAACAGCTGATGAGCTCAAACGCAGCATTGCGGTAGGGGAGAAGATCGTGGTGGAACTCCCAGGAGCGCCCGAAGCGCGGGGGCACGCCGCAGCTCAAGCTATCCAATCGCTTCCTCACGTTTTGACCTGCGTTTTTACAGATGGAGCGTTGCATGCATCGTGCGAAACAAGCGATCACAACTTACTTGATGTCCTGGACTCTGTGAGGTCGGCGCGCCTTGCAGTGGGGCGCGTGTACTCCGAGCCGCCCACGTTAAACGACGTGTTTTTGGAAATTACCGGCCGCGAGCTGCGCGATTAGCGATTGGGGGACATCATGCGAGCTTTGTTCGTGCACACCGTGCGCATGCTTCTGCGGCGGCGCGATGTGCTTATTTGGGTCGTGCTTTTCCCATTAGCGCTTGCCACGCTGTTCCAGATAATGTTCTCAAACTTTGACGAGTACTATCGCGTTGAGCCCGCGAACTGCGTAGTGATCGATGACGAAAATTATCGTTCCTCGCAAGCGGTTTTCTTCCGCGAAATGCTTGATGCCGTATCCGAACCCGGCGATGACCAGGTGCTTTCCGTCTCGAAAGTTGAAACACCCGATGAAGGGCACGCGGCAGTACTTGCAGGCGATGCCGCGGCATGCATAACCGTAGATAGCGAAGGACTGCCCAGCATGCAGGTTTCTCCGCTATCGGTGAGCTCTACCACCGGATCACTTGATCAGAGCATCGTGCGCGCCGTGCTTGATCAGTATCGGCAGACATATGCGGAGATGAAGCAGACATTCATGGCGCAACCGCTTGCGCAGGACATGCAATCGGCACCGTCGCAAGAGAGCTTCGAATCTTTTGCCACCATGCCGGGCATGCAAGAAGCCGCTTCGGCGTTTATGTCCGATGCGGTAAAAACCCAGCAGGTCGATGTTCTGCGCGTAAAGTCAAGCAGCACGGTTCGCTATTTCTATGCGCTTATGGGCTTTGCGTCGCTTATGTCCATAACGGTAGCCATTTGCGCGGTTTCCGCAACGCGCGCGAACACATCGGAAGTAGGTGCGCGGCGGCAAATTGCGGGCGTTTCCCCCATGAAGCAAATGGCGGTCACTATGGCGGCAAGTTTCGTTGCGGTGTTCGGCTGCTTACTTTTGGCATTTGCGTACATGCGCTTTGTGCTGGGCGTCGAGTTCGGAGGGCGCGACGGCCTGGCTGTAGTGGCAATTGCGGTGTGCGCGCTTATGTCAACGGCGCTCGGTGCCGCAATCGGCGCCATCCCAAGCATGCCAACTCCTGGCAAAGAGGGGCTCGCAACAGGCATTACGTGTTTATGCGCGCTGTTCGCGGGCCTGTACGGTGAACCGTCCATGCAGCTTGCCGATCAAATCGCGCAGAATGCTCCCCGGGCAGCGCTCATCAACCCGGCAGCACAGGCGGCGAATGCGTTTTATGACCTTACGTACTACGATTCGCTTGCGCCTTTTTTCTTGACGATGTGCGTGTTGCTGGTGATGGCTGCGGCGTTTTTCGTGGTGGCAGCTGTTCTTATGAGGAGGCAGAATTATGAACGTCTTTAAGCTTGCCACAAAAATCATCACGCGGCATTGGAACTACCTGCTCATTTACACGGTTGCCCTGGGCGCCATGGCTATTTTAGGATCGGGGGCCATTCAGGCAGCTCCGGCAAACGAGTTCGCAAACGATGCACCCAAGGTTGCTATCATCGACCGCGACGACAGCGCACTGTCAACCGCCCTTAAGGACTTAGCGCTCAAAGATGCCGCGGAAGTGCCGATTGAAGACTCGACGTTTGCCCTGCAAGATGCAGCGGCGAAAGATCTTGCAAGCTACGTTCTTATCATTCCCGAAGGCTTTCAGCAGGATTTCCTGGAGGCGGCGCGCGAAGGCAACAATGCCCCTGCGCTTGAAACGGTCGTAAGCTACCAAGGAGCACGCGGAGCGCTTATGGATCAGCGCGTGAAGGCATTCGTGCAATCGATGTACGGTTTTGCGGCGATTGACCCAAGCGCAACCGCGACGGAAGTGGCAGGCAGCGCGACCGAAGCTTGCGGAAACGAAACGCCCGTGGAGCTTTTGCCAGTTGAATCGGAAGGTCTTTCGGCGAAATATGTCAACTTTGCGTCGTTCTCATCTTACGCGCTGTTCACGTCGTCGGCCATCTTCATTGCCGTTGGCCTGGCTTCGCTGCGCCGTCCTGAAATGCGGCGAAGGCTCACCGTAGGCCCCGTGCGCAGTAGCAGCTATGGCGCCCAGGTTGGGCTGGCGTGCGTGCTTGCCTCGATTGCGATTTGGGCGCTTATATCCGTTGCGGGACTGGCAGTGTTCGACCCCCTGGGAGCGGGAGCGACGCTTGCTTCAGTTGCAGTGGTTGTGGTGGGACAGCTCGGGATTGCACTAATCGGCGCTGCCGTTGGCTTCCTGCTGTGGCAACTCAGCGCAAGCGATAGCGTTGCGAACGGCGTTGGCAACATTGTAGGCCTTGCGTGCAGCTTCTTCAGCGGCTCGTGGATTCCCCTTTCCGTTGCAGGCGAAGGAGTGCGCATTGCTGCTGCGTTCACGCCGTTTTATTGGGCAACGCAAGCGATGGTTTCGGTTTCGCAGGCGGCGCAAGTAACGTCTGACCTGCTGATTCAAGCAGTTGGTGAAGTTGGCGTTACGTTTCTGTGGGCTGCTGCGATAGCGCTTGTGGCCATCGCTCTCGGTCGCGCCCGCCTGCGCGATGCTGGGGTGTAGAGGAAATGGAACAGGGGGCGGAGGTTTGTTCCACGCATTCACAGCGTAATGAGGCAATATCGGCTAGCAGCGTTGACATGCAATATGACTTTTGGAACAAACCTCCGTCCCCCGTTCCACGTCGATTCATGTTGTTGAAAAAACAGTGTCAAATTCGAAGTTGTGATAGGTTGGAAGTAGGTTGTAGTGCTCGTTCTTTCG
>CAKUDT010000206.1 GCA_934645125.1 uncultured Eggerthellaceae bacterium | reverse complement strand
ATGCAGACCATCGCACAGGAAACCATTGATCGCCTGCAGGAAAAAGCCTACCGCATCGTTGATGCCGTGCAGGTTATTGGCGGCTGCAACGTGCAGTGGGCGCATGACCCCGTAAACGACCGCGACATCATCATCGAGATCAATCCCCGCACCAGCCGTTCTTCCGCGCTGGCGTCGAAGGCCACGGGCTTTCCCATCGCGCTGGTTTCCGCCATGCTGGCCTCGGGCCTGACGCTGGACGAAATCCCTGATGGCAAGCACGGCACGCTGGACAAGTACGTTGCTTCCGGCGACTACATTGTGCTGAAGTTCGCGCGCTGGGCCTTCGAAAAGTTTAAGGGCGTGGAAGACAAGCTGGGCACCCAGATGCGCGCCGTGGGCGAAGTCATGTCCATTGGCAAAACGTACAAAGAGGCGTTCCAGAAGGCCATCCGTTCGCTGGAAACGGGCCGCTACGGCTTGGGTTTTGCCAAGGACTTCAACACCAAAACGAAAAAAGAACTTCTGACCATGCTGAATCAGCCCACGTCAGAGCGTCAATTCATCATGTACGAAGCGCTGCGCAAGGGCGCTACCGTTGAAGAGCTGTACGAACTGACCAAGATCAAGCACTACTTCATTGAGCAAATGAAGGAAATCGTCGAAGAAGAAGAGGCAATCCTGGCGTTCGCAGCCAAGAACCCCGCGTCTATGCTGCCCGCCGAACAGTTCAAACAGGCGAAAATGGACGGCTTCAGCGACCGCTACCTGGCGCAGCTGCTGCGCAAGAACGAAGATGATGTGCGCGAATACCGCCTGGGCCTGGGCATTACCGAGGCATGGGACTCCGTACACGTTTTTGCTACCGAAGACAGCTCGTATTATTACAGCACGTATAACGCGCCCGACCACACCACCGCAACGAACAACCGCAAGATCATGATCCTGGGCGGCGGCCCTAACCGCATTGGCCAGGGCATCGAATTCGACTACTGCTGCGTGCACGCCGCGGTGGCGCTGAAGAAGCTCGGCTTTGAGACCATCATTGTCAATTGCAACCCCGAAACGGTTTCCACCGACTACGACACGTCCGACAAACTGTACTTTGAGCCGCTGACCGCCGAAGACGTGCTCTCCATTTACGAGAAGGAGAAGCCGCTGGGCGTAATTGCCCAGTTCGGAGGCCAAACGCCGCTGAATCTGGCAAGCCAGCTGCAAAAAGCCGGTGTGAAGATTCTGGGCACCAGCCCCGAAATCATCGACCTGGCAGAAGACCGCGACCGCTTCCGCGAAATCATGGACAACCTGGAAATCCCCATGGCCGAGTGCGGCTTTGCGGTATCCGTTGACGAGGCGCTGGAAATTGCCCACAAGATTGGCTACCCCGTTATGGTGCGCCCCTCGTACGTTCTGGGCGGACGCGGCATGGAGGTTGTGTACGACGACGCGAACATGCGCAACTATATGGCCGCCGCAATTGGCGTTACCCCTGATAGGCCCATTCTTATCGACCGTTTCCTGAACCACGCGCTGGAATGCGAAGCCGACGCTATCTGCGATGGCACTCACGCATTCGTGCCGGCCGTTATGGAGCACATCGAGCTTGCGGGCATCCACTCGGGCGACTCCGCGTGCATTCTGCCGTCGCTCAACATCTCCGACGAGCAGCTGACTACCATCAAGGAATACACGCGCCGCATTGCTGAGGCCATGCACGTATGCGGCCTGATGAACATCCAGTACGCCATCGAGAACGGCACCGTTTACGTGCTTGAGGCAAACCCGCGCGCCAGCCGCACCGTACCGCTGGTGTCCAAGGTCTGCGGCATTCATATGGTGCAAGTCGCAACCGACGTTATCACCAGCGAGTTCACGGGCAACCCCTCGCCAGTAAGCCAGCTGAAGGAAGCGAAGTACAAGCACTATGGCGTGAAAGAAGCGGTGTTCCCCTTCAACATGTTCCCCGAAGTAGACCCGATTCTTGGCCCCGAAATGCGTTCGACCGGCGAAGTTTTGGGTCTGGCCGACACATTCGGCGAAGCGTTCTGGAAGGCGCAGGAAGCAACGCAAACCCCATTGCCCAAGAAGGGAAGCGTTTTGATTTCCGTTTCTGACCTGGATAAACGCGACCTTGTTGAAGTTGGCACGCTGTTCAACAAAGCTGGCTTCGAGATTGTGGCAACGCATGGCACGCGCGACGTGCTGCTTGAGGCGGGCATTCCCGCAACGCTTACGCTCAAGGCAAGCGAAGGCCGCCCGAATCTTATTGATATGATTTTGAACGAGCAGGTTGACGTTGTGGTGAACACGCCGTCGGCCAACGTGAAATCGACCGACGATGGCGCGCTTATCCGCAAGACCGCTATCAAGATGCATGTGCCGTACTTCACCACCATGGCCGCCGCTCGCGCTGCAGCGTTGGGTATTATCGACATCAACGAAAAGGGCGAAAGCTCCGTTAAGTCGCTGCAGGCCATTCACGCCGACATCGAGTAAGATTCAAGCAAAAAGGGAGCATTGGCCTGGGGCGCCTCAAGCATTCAGGCTCTCCCCGCACCACCTGCTGCACCACATGCTGCAGCATCCCATGAGTTTTTAAAGAGCCGTCTTTCATCCGCAAAGGCGGCTCTTTTTCGGTAGAATGCCAAATGGCGCATTTGCCAACCCTGAAATCCATAAGAGAAAGCGCTTCCATGGACGACCTCCTTCTTGTCCTTGCCGTTTTGCCGGCATTGGTGCTCATGATTTACGTTTATCGAAAAGATCGCGTTGAACGCGAGCCTTTAGGTCTGCTTTTGCTCCTTTGCCTGGGCGGCTGCATTTCCGTAGTGCCCACCACGATTTGCGAACTCATAGCCGAAAGCGTGCTGCTTTCCACGTTCGGCAACACGCTTTCCTTTATTGTTGCCGACAACTTCCTGGGCGTTGCCCTGATTGAAGAAGGTTGGAAGCTTGTCTTCCTTATCCTTATTGCCTGGAGCAGTCGCCATTTCACCCATTTCTTCGACGGAATTGTTTACGCCGTTTTCGTTTCCTTGGGATTTGCCCTGGTGGAGAACATTTTTTACGTAGGCGGCGAAGAAACAATCGGCAACGCGATTGCGCTGGCGGGAAGCCGCGGCCTGCTGAGCGTACCGCTTCATGCATTCTGCGGCGTGTTCATGGGCTTCTTTTTCTCGCGCGCGAAAGCCGCTTCGCTCAAAGGCAGTCACGCCGCTTTCGATGGCGCACGCTTTCTCACGCTTGCCGTGCCAGTTCTTATTCACGGCTTCTACGATTTCTGTCTTTCCATTGACAGCGATCTGGTCATGACCGTTTTCTTCCTTTTCGTGATCATCGTTTATATTTACGCTTTCCGTTTCATACGCAAAAACTCGAAAGAGGACCGCGCCCTGCCCGCAGCGCCCCTGTACCCATCGGGCAAAAAATCCCGCTGGTGGAAAATGCCATAGCCGCGCCGCTCCCTTCTTTTTATTGCGCAAACGTTAATCAAAGCCGCTCGTATTGCCTGAATGAAAAAATCACG
>CAKUDT010000205.1 GCA_934645125.1 uncultured Eggerthellaceae bacterium | reverse complement strand
CTGGTGGATGTTGGGGCGGGCGCTTCTGGCGGTGGCATGGGTGCTGCGAGTGCAGCGGACGTTGTGAGTCGCTAGTGCGGCGGCGGGGCGTTTGCGGATGAGAACGCAGGGGAAAGATCCTTCCGTTTTGAGCTTCGATGAGGCCCGCTATTGGGCATCGGTCGGAGTGATGGCTGCGTTTGCGCTGGTCATGAGCTATGTGGAGACGTTCATTCCCGTGCCGGTACCTATTCCCGGTGTGAAGCTTGGGCTGGCAAACGCAGTGATTTTAGCGGCACTTCTGTGCATGGATTTCAGGAGCGCGTTCTGTGTTGCGTTGGCAAAAGTGCTGGTGGCAGGCTTTCTTTTTGGGTCGCCCGTGATGATTGCGTATTCGGCGGTCGGCACGGTGTTTGCCACGCTCGCCATGGGCGCGATTGCGAAGATTCCTGGCGTGCATCCTATTCCTGTGGCGATGGTCGGTGCCGTGTGCCACAACATTGGGCAGTTGCTGGTGGCAAGTGCGCTGCTGGGGACAGGTCTGGTGTGGTTTTCGGCGCCTATTCTGTTTTGCGCTGCATGTGCGACGGGCGCGCTTACGGGTGCGCTGGCGAAGGGTCTCGCGGATGCGTTTCGGGAGGAGTCGCTTGCGAGTGCGGTTCGGAGTGCGGGTGCTGGAGCGTGCGCGGGCTCGGGCAGTGTTGCAGCGGCTGGGGGAGCGGTTTCAGCTGGCGGTGCGGGTGGTGTTGCGGCGTTTGGGAGTGCGGGCGCGGTCGCTGCTGCGGTCGGCGTTGCGAGTGCGGCATGGGGCGCAGATGTGGCGCGCTGCGCGTGCGAAGCGGCTGGCGGCGTGAGTGTGGGTGCGGCTCGTGGCTTCAAAGGTGCAGGCCGTGCCGCGGCGAACGATGCGGGCGCGGCAAGTGGTTTCGAAGCTTCGACCGATGCTGTGGCGAGCGATGCGAATGCGGATGTTCGGTTCGCTTCAATCGATGCGCGCGTCAAGCTTCTTTGCTTTATTCTGTATGCGATTGTCCTGTTCAAAGCAGAAAATCCAGTTGTTTTAGGCCTTTGCGGGCTATTTGCTGGTGCCTTTGCGGGCATTGTTCGCGTTGGCCCAAAAGAGGTGCTGGGTTCGCTTAAGCCGCTCGGTGTCATTCTGCTCATTACGCTGGTGGCGCAGGTGCTTTATTGCCAAAGCGGTACCGTGCTCTTTGAAGTTCACGAGTTTCCCGTTTACGCGGAAGCTGTTTTCACGGCGGTTTTTATGATTGCACGACTGGTTTGTCTTATAGTGGCAAGTTTGACGTTTATGCATTGCGTGTCATCGAAATCTCTGGTGGATACGTTGTCGTGGTTTTTGCGTCCGTTGCAGCGGTTGGGTTTACGCACCGATGCTTTTATGTTGATGCTGGATGTTGCGTTCTCGCTGCTGCCTTTCCTAATGGCCGAAGCGCGTGTCCTGATGCGTGGCGATGCTGATGAGCGGGAGGAGGGTTCGTCTGCAGGCGATGGAGATGCGCTCGGCAGGAAAGGGGAAGGCTCGGCGACGGAAGGCGGCGGTGCCGTTGCGGGCGCACAGGGGAAGGGTTCGGCGACGGAAGGCGACGGAGTTGTTGTTGGCACGCAGGAAGAACGTCTGTCGTTCCGCGGCCGCGCCCGGGCTGCGCTCGATAGGTGCAAAGCCGTCTTTTTACGCCTGTTCAGCGAATCATTCAGCTACGTAGACACCCTTGCGGAAGCGTTTGTTGCAAGGGAAGCGTAAGGGCGATAGGGGAACGCTACAGGTGAGACGGACGTATGGGGATGCGAGAGAAGGAAGTCTGTGATACGGTTTTTATGGCAGAATGACAGCGCCCGTCTCATCAGAAACGGGCGCTGGTCTGCTCTACAAGCGCCTTCTCGCAAGACGACGTATTCGCTTCCAGGGTAAACTTGGTGTTTGCGAAATCCTTTTATCTCTACTTGTCTTGCTTATAAGAGCCTGTTGCTCCAGCGGACCAATGAGCAATAGGGCGCTTTACGTCTTTTATACGATAAGGACAATGAGGGACGCCGGCTGGAATGAATATCACAGTACTTTTAGTGATTGTTATCCACTCTCCGTCTTGAAACCATTCAACAGTTGCTCCTAAATCGGTAGGATCGTCCGGATCCGTTCCAACCCATCCAATATGTTCGTCAAAGTCGTGCGTATGCGTTTCTTGCATATCTCCAGTTTCTTTATAAAACCAAGTATAGGTGAAATATGGCGCTCCTTCGATGACATCGGAATTCATCAGGATGACGTTTTTGCGAATGACGTCCCCGTTTTCGCCGATGTTGTCGAAATCGAGGGAGTTCGTCGAAGTGTATTTCTCTGCTGCGCCCATAGGGCCTCCTCTCTCTTCGAATCTGGATGATTAGCGAAGCTGCTGATACGTGCCCGAGTTGCCGCCGGACCAATGGATAATCGGCTTATCGACGCGCTCAATTACGTAAGGGCAGTGTTTCACTCCAGCAGGAATGAAAAGAATGGTGCTTTTCGTGATAGTAACCCACTCGTTGTCGATCATAAATTTGACAACCCCATTAAGGTTGGTTGGGTCGGAAGGGTCTGATCCAGCGAATCCTATATATTCATCAAAATCGTGTTCATGCGTTTCGGTATGAGGGTCGCCTGGATTGCAATACCAGGTGATGGTGAAATACGGGGCGTTTGGGAGTACGTCACTATTTAATAGCAGGATATTCTCCCTAAAAACTTCTCCCGTATCGGTGAGTTGTCGGCTGTTCGGCCTTACGTGCTCAGTGACATAGTTTTCGGTTACGAAGCTCATTTGGATCCCCCCTTGTTGGTTTTTTAACGTTGCGATACACGAAGTAAGCTGAATATAACAGCCCTTATATGCTCCAATCAATTGTTGCTACTGCCAAAAATACGAGCTTTTATGTGTGTTGTTCCTATTTGGGGGGTTATATTGTAAATGCGCAATGATTTTTGACGTAGCGTACAGGTGAAGAGTTGAGGCGTTCGTATCTTGTTGTGCCGCTTTTTCGAGGACGAGGGGCAGGCGAATGGGAGCGTTTTGCGCAGGGGGTATCATGGGTGAAGTGATTTCGAAATTGATGAGAAATGGTGTTTCGGGTACGCATTTTCCTACAGTATCTCGGAGCGAGCTAATTGATTTCTTGAAAGGCAGGGGATATTGTCTTCGTCTGGGTGAGTATGCTTCTAGTCGTTCTTTTAACTGGGTCGCGTTTTGTGAAAATTCTTCTCGAGAGATTGATTCCACGTTTGGAATGAAAGAAATGCTTCTCGTATGCGACGAAAGTCAGCTTAATGAGCTCTCTGAACGTTTCCCTTATTCCTTTTTTGTTGCGACCGTGAAGGACGAAGACAAAGTTGTTACGCGTTTGGGCGGTGCGAGATACGTTGGCGTTGCTTCTGATTCGTCGAGAGATTTGTTCTGTTTGGTGAAAGATTTTTTTACCGATAACATGCTTTGGGAGTCACGTCGCGATTATGCTGTGTATAGAAAAGAGCGGATGGA
>CAKUDT010000204.1 GCA_934645125.1 uncultured Eggerthellaceae bacterium | reverse complement strand
GACGAGCATGGCCGCAGCGGTGATAATACCCAAGCCCTTGTAGAAGAAGAACAGGTAGATGACAACCAGCAGAAGGCCGATCAGCGCAACCAAAACGCCGGAAGCCAGCGCGTCCTGACCCAAGGTGGGGCCAACAACCTGGCTCTGAGAGTACGAGAAGCTTACCGGCAACGAACCGCTTTCCAGAACCGTCTGCAGAGATTTTGCCTGGTCAAGCGTGTAACCACCCGTAATGGAAACCTGACCGCCCGTGATTTCGGACTGCACGGCCGGAGCGCTTTGCACTACGCCGTCAAGCAGGATGACAATCTTGCCGTGAGTAGAAACCAGTTCTTTCGTAGCCTGTGCGAATGCGGCGCTGCCCGTGGAATCAAGCGTCAAGTTCACCGAATACGTAGTTGCTGTTTCGGATTCGCGACCCACATCCACGCGGCTGATGTTCTCGCCGGTGATAAGCGGCGTGTACGTGCCCTGCGGCGCGGTGAGTTTCGACTCAACGGCGAACTGCTGACCCGTTACGGGATCGGTGATGTTCTCGTGGTCGGTTTGACCGCTGTCGATCTTTTCCCTTACGTCTTCGTCGGTGAAGCTATCCAGGCGCGCAAACTCCAACTTACCCGTGGTGCCGATGGTCTTCAGCGCCTGCTCAGGGTCGGAAACGCCCGGAATCTGAACAAGGATTTGGTTGTTGCCCTGCACCTGAACGGTTGCCTCGGATGCGCCCAGCAAGTTCACGCGCTTCTCAACAATCGCACGGCTTTTCTCCATGTCTTCGCTGGAAATCGCCGATCCGTCCTCGTTTGAAGCGGAAAGCACAACCGACAAACCGCCCTGGATATCCAGGCCCTGGTTGATTTTTTCCGAAGGAGGCGTGAACGCGAAGAAAGAAGCAATCACCGCAATCGTGCAAATGATAAGCAGCCACACGTTGCGTCGATCGGCGTTCTTCAGCGAACTCTTTTTCTGCTTTGAGTTTTGAGAAGCCACGTTTGAATCCTTTTCTCTTTAACTATCTGCTTTTCGCTTTTTCATGCACCTGAACAGCAAAGACGCCGACCATAAGCAGGTATTGCCCGCAAGCGAAGGAACCTGCGTTGCAACGTTGCCTTGCAAGTTGCAGTAAACTCTGACGTGCGTCGCTGCCAACACGTTCCGCGCGCTTCAAGAGCACAAAAATGCACCTGTGCCAGTTTCACACAGGTAACTTTGTATTATGACACTTCTTGACGTTTTGCGGGAAGTTGTTTCCATCTGATACGTGAGTGTAAACTTTATTCTTGTGAGAGGATAAGAAGGCAGAAGGGAAGCTGGACGTGCCGGGAAATGCCACCACTCATCCGCAGTCCGAACGCCGATGCCCGCCCCACCCCACATGCACCGATGCCCGGAGCGCGTCCGGGCATCGGAAAAAACATTGCAACTTAGTAATCATTCGCGGCAGGCGAATTCATCCAGTCTTCGTAGAACTTCTCGTAGCGACCCTCCAAAATAGCTTGGCGCGCCTGGCGCATGAGCTCCAGCAAGAAGTGCAAGTTATGCACCGAGAGCAGAATACCGCCCAACATTTCGCCCTGTTTCACCAGGTGACGGATGTATGAGCGCGAGTACGTCTGACACGTTGAGCAGCTGCACTGCGGATCAAGCGGTCCGAAATCATGCACGTACTTCGCGTTGCGCATGTTCATGCGGCCCGTAGAAGAAAACGCCGTGCCCATGCGAGCCGTTCGCGTGGGCAGCACGCAGTCGAACATATCCACGCCTTCGCGCACCGCACGCACCAGTGTTGTGGGGTTGCCCACACCCATCAGGTAGCGCGGACGATCCTGCGGCAGCGCCTGCGCAACCGCGCCAAGTGTCTCGAACATGACCTCGTGGGGCTCGCCCACCGAATAGCCGCCAATGCCGAAACCGCCAAAACGACGCCCGCCCGCAGCCAGGCTTTCCTGCTCAATGCGCTGCAGCTCGCCCGCCGACCACAAGCGCAAATCAAGATGCATGCCACCTTGCACAATGCCGAAAAGCGTCTGATCAGGCTTTTTGTGAGTCGCCAAGCAACGCTGCGCCCAGGCAGCAGAAAGACGCGTTGACTTCTCCACAAACGAGCGCTCGGCCGGATACGGCGCGCACTGATCAAGCTGCATGCAAATATCGGCACCAATCTTTTCCTGAATGGCCATGTTGCTCTCGGGCGTCCAGCGCACTTTCGCGCCATCATAGATGGACTGGAACGTAAGACCCTCGTCATCAATCTTCAGCGTGTCCGCCAGGCTCATAACCTGGAATCCGCCGGAATCGGTAAGCATGGGGCCGTCGTAGCACATGAATTTCTGCACGCCGCCCGCCTCTTCAACAAGATCCGCACCAGGGCGCATTGACAGATGATACGTGTTCGCAAGCACCACTTGCGACTGCAATTCACGCAACTGAGCAGGCTGAATGCCTTTTACCGTGGCACGTGTGCCCACCGGCATGAACATGGGCGTCTGAAACGTTCCGTGCGCCGTTTCATACGTTGCCGCACGCGCATGGCCGTCTTGCGCCTGAATGGTGTAATCGAATAATGCCATAATGTTTCAATTCCGTTCTCTATAGTTTCAGGCGCAACCGCAAAAGGAAGATGCTGCCGCTGCCTTGCGGGGTTCCATTGCGTCCTCACGCTTTGCGCTTTGTACTGCCGCACCGCCCGCAGCGAACCCGCACGCAAGCCAGCCCTCGGTCGCATCATCGGTAGCGCCTTCGCCCCCCTTGCACCCGCGCATCGGATGCAAAAACGCCGCAGTTTTCGCCTAAATGATTTGTCCGTGGTAGTATAAGCCACAAATCAACGAAAGCTAAGGTCACCCATGAAAATACTACTGCATGCCTGCTGCGGGCCCTGTTCGCTGGAACCCACGCGCCTGCTGAAAGAGGCGGGCGATGAGTTTGCCGTATACTTTGCGAACGCGAATATCCACCCACAAGATGAATATGAGCATCGACTGGAAACCATCCAGGCGCTTGCCAACGAACGTGCGTATCCCCTGATAGAAGGCTCATACGATACGGATGCCTGGGAAGAAACCGCTGGACGCATTGGCCAAGAGCTTGAAACGCTGCGCGAAAGTGCAGGCATTGCCAACGAAGTGGTGGACTCCCCCAACCCTTACCCCTTGCCGCCCAAAGAAGACAAAGGGCCGCAGGTAGCCACCGCGCGCAAGAAAGCTGCACAGTTGCGTCGCGCCCGCTGTCGCGCCTGCTACCGCTTGCGCTTCGAGGAAACGGCGCGCTACGCTGCCGAAAACGGCTTTGACGCGGTGGGAACTACGCTATCCGTAAGCCCCTTCCAGTACACCGATATCATTGAGGAAGAGTTGGAACGTGCCTGCAAGAAAGCAGGCGTGGCCTGCGCTTTCACTGATTATCGCCCGTATTTCGAAGACAACGAGCGCATTTCCAAAGAAAGGGGGATTTATCGGCAGAATTTCTGCGGATGCCATTTCTCGGACGAAGAAGCCCGGTTGGAGCGTACAATTC
>CAKUDT010000203.1 GCA_934645125.1 uncultured Eggerthellaceae bacterium | reverse complement strand
GCCCGGTGCGATCGTATTGACGCGAATTTTGTACCGCGCAAGCTCTGCCGCCGCATGTCGTCCGAGCTTGACCAGCGCAGCCTTCATCGAGCCGTACAGGCTGAGAGCCGGCCGGGTCTGAAACGCGTTGTTGGAGGTAATGATCACGATGCTGCCGTGCGTATTGCGCGCGATCATGGCATTTGCAGCGGCCTGCACGCAGAAATAGGCGGCCTTAAAGTCAATTCCGCACAAAAAATCAAACTGCTCCTGCGTGGTTTTCGGGAACTCCGTTTTCATCGTGACACCAGAGTTGTTGACAAACAGGTCAAGTCCGCCCAGCTGCTCCAGCGCCTGCGAAAAAAGCCGGTCGATCTGCTCCTTTTGGGACAGATCTGCCCGGATCGCATAGCCCCTCGCGCCGCAGCGCTCGATCTCGCGGACCGTCTGTTCCGCGCCTTCTGCGCTGGAATGATAATGGACGGCGACGTCATAGCCCGCTTTCGCAAGCGCGATCGCGACGCCCTGTCCGATCCCGGTCCCGGCTCCTGTTACAATGGCTTTTTTTCTGTTCATTTTCTTCTCCTCTTTCTAAATTTCCTTCCGTGCCCGCTTCGCTGTAAAAAACAGTAGGATCTCTCCGAAATCCGGCAGCTTTCCCGGTGTTCGCATCCGTCCCCGCCTGCTATAGTGAAGAAAAACATGAAAGGATGACTCACCCATGCTGCTTTCAGGAAAAACCGCGGTCATTACCGGCGCGGCGCGCGGGATCGGCAAAGCGATCGCGCTCCGCTATGCAAAGGAAGGGGCAAATCTGCTGCTTCTGGACATGCAGGAATCGCTCCTGCGCCAGACCGCCGCACAGGCGGAGCAGTACGGCGTCCGCGTATTGGCCCAAGCCGCAGACGTCACAGACGCCGAACGCGTCCGCGCCTGCGTCGACGAAGCCGCCGCCGGCTTCGGCTCGCTGGACATTCTGGTCAACAATGCAGGCATCTATGTCAAAAAGCCGCAGCACCTGATCGACCCGCAGGCGGGACCGCAGTTTTTGAATATCCGGCCGGAATACTGCCGGCAGGTATTGGAGGTCAACGTGATGGGCACGTATCATATGATCTCGGCGGTCCTTCCATATATGCTGCGGCAGAAGTCCGGAAAGATCATCAATCTCGGCTCTGTAGCCGGGGTAAACGGGATCCCCGGCATGGCGGAATACAGCGCGTCCAAGGGCGCGATCATCGCCTTTACAAAGGCGCTTGCGCATGAGGTCGCGTCCAGCCGGATCTGCGTAAACTGCATTTCTCCCGGCTCGATCCTCGTGGAGGGCGGCTCGACGCCCATGACCTATCTGGGCCGGTACGGCTGCCCGGACGATATTGCGGGCGCCGCGCTTTTCCTCGCGGGAGCGGATTCCGATTTTATGATCGGGCAAAATCTCATTGTCGACGGCGGGCGGACGCTGAGTCTTCACTGCGAGTCGTAGTCGGTTCGGCAGCGGCAGGCAGACAGCTTCTGCGGTATTCCAGCGGCGTCATGCCGGTCTGCCGCCGAAATACCTGCCGGAAGTAATCCTCGGAACGAAAGCCGCACTGCGCGGCGATCTGCTGCACGCTGCATGCCGGCACACGGAGCTGCCCGGCTGCCTTTTCGATCCGCAGTGCGTTGAGGTAGCCGACCGGTGTTGTGCCGAGAAACAGGCGGAACAGCGCAAACAGCCGCGACTGGCTGAGATAGCACGTGTCCGCGATCTGACGCACAGACAGCTGCCGGCAGAAATTCCGCTCGATAAACAAAAGTGCCTCTGCGATCTGCGGCGGATAGAGCGCGCGGTCGGCCGGCTTCAGAAGGGGAAGCGCCTGCGCGTAAAACTCATAAAACAGCGCGAAAGCCCGCAGCTGACTGGCCGGCTCATCCGACTGCAAAAGCGCATAGAGCCGTTCCAGACTCGCCTGCGTCTGCACGTTGGAGAGCAGCTCGATCCTCTGCAGCGCAAACTGCTGCTGCGAACAGGCCGCGCTCGGCAGAAGCTGCAGATGCAGGCCATAAAACAGGATCTCCGGTGCGCCCAGAAAGACCGAGCGGTATCTGGCCTGCGCCGGGATATAAAACAGCGAGCCCTCCGGGAAGACGAGCCGCCCTCCCGCCAGCTCGATGTGCAGCGTTCCCCTGCACAAAAAGCCGAAGCAGGGGCACTGCTTTCCCGTTTCTGCGGTGAAGGCATGGACATGCCTGTATTCGCTGCGCTGCATCCGCAGCTCCCGGAAAGAACAGCTTCTTGTCACATCGCGGTTCATAGTCGTTACACTCCATGCGGCAAAATACACATTCAGAAAAGAGGCAGCTATTATGGCAGCATTTCTTGAAACCAGGCGTCCGCTGCTTACCGCAATGATCGCGGCGCATACACCGGAGGACGCTATTGCAAAAATTCTCGACTCTCACGCCGACGGCGCGGAAGCCTTTTATATCCAGCTGGAGCTGCTTTGCCGGGAATACTGGGAGCCGCAGACGCTCCGGAGGATCTTCTCCTATTGCCGGTCAAAGCCTGTGATCGTGACGGCCTACCGGTTTGGCCATGCCGCCGGCCGCAGCGACGACGAGCGCGCGCAGCTGCTCCTGCTGGGGCTTGAATGCGGCGCGGCGGTCTGCGACGTCATGGGCGATCTGTTCCACCCGGAAGCAGACCAGCTGACGTTCGACAAAGCGGCCGTGCAGAAGCAGACCGCCCTGATCCGGGAGATCCACGAGCGCGGCGGCGAGGTTTTGATGTCAACGCATCTGAGCCGCTTTTTCCAAAAGGAGGAGCTGATCGCCTATGCCAAAGCGCAGCAGTCGCGCGGCGCGGATCTGTGTAAACTCGTCAACAGAGCCGATACGCAGGCGCAGCTGCTCGAAAACCTGCAGACTGCGGCTGCGCTGCAGGAGCAGCTCTCGATTCCGTATCTGCTTCTGGCAAACGGCGCATACAGCCGTCTGCTGCGGCTGGCCGGTGTGAATCTGGGCGTGTGCATGTATCTGTGCCTTCAGCGCTTCACCGCCCTGGACTTTCCGGAGCAGCCGCTGCTGCGCGAGGCGGCACAGGCGCGCGCTGTTTTGCTGTAGCTTCCCCGCCGGGCCGTTCACTCTGCTTCAAACGCGAAGATCCGGATCGTTTCTTCTCCCCATGTCTCCAGCGGCGCAAGCGTCAGCGACACAACGTCTGAAAGCGAAACGTCCTTTCTGCGCAGACGCAGATAATTGCACGGCTCGTCCCAGATGATCTTTTGCGTTCCGTCTGAAAGCTGCGCCGTCACACGAAACGCCTTTACCATCGTTGTCGGAACATGTGAGGGGCTTTCGTGCAGTCTGCG
The DNA here is from genome assembly GCA_934645125.1 of uncultured Eggerthellaceae bacterium. Classification (GTDB taxonomy): domain Bacteria; phylum Actinomycetota; class Coriobacteriia; order Coriobacteriales; family Eggerthellaceae; genus CAKUOV01. Next base: position 204 of record CAKUDT010000203.1, on the reverse strand, counting down.
GTTATGCAGCATGTTGTGCTGTATGAGAGTCTCCGGATACGGCAGCGTACGCCGGTTCAGGTCACTGTCAAAGACGATGCGGAGTCTGTGAAGCTCCACAGGCGAAGCAAATAGATATTGCACCGTGTCGCCCGGCTCGCCCTCCCATGCGTGGGAAGCGTCCGGGCGGTCGCGGTCTATGCCGTCTATCAGGCAGTGCAGATG
>CAKUDT010000202.1 GCA_934645125.1 uncultured Eggerthellaceae bacterium | reverse complement strand
GCCACAATCCGAACGGCACTGCGCACGCCTGGCTTCGATATTGCCATTTTGGGATACGCATTGTTCCTGGTCATCAACGCGTGCTCGCTGTGGGGCGGCGTGTTCCCCTTCTTTCCGCACGAATTTCATGGCGAAGAAGTCACATTCGCGTTCATGCTGGCGCAGTCCATGGCATCGCTGCTCACGTATATTGTCATCCTGGTGTGCTCGTTCAAGGTGCCCTCTATCGTAACGAAGTCGCTGCACGGCGTTTCGTCGTTTCCGGCATTTCTGGGCGGCGCATTGCTGATTGCCGCGCTCTACCTGCCCGAATGGCGCGTGGCGCTGGTCACCGTTGCCGGTTGCTGCATGGGCGCGGGCGGCACGTTGCTCTCGCTGGTATGGGCGCGTTACTTCTCGGCAGAAAGCACCGACCGCGGCAACTTCTTCATTTTGACGGGCACGTTTTGCGCGCCGCTGCTGTTCGCGCTGCTCTACCTGGTCCCCCAAGCGGTGCGCGTCTTTCTCATTCCGCTCATTTTCGTGCCACTGTGCGGCCTGTCGGTACTGCTATCGTTTCGCAAGCTGAACAAGGACTTGCCCATTTTCCAGGACGATCCGCGCACGAACGTGCCCGTGTACGTGCGCATTGTGCGCGTGTATTGGAAGAGCGCGTTTGCCATTGGCACCATGGGGTTCGCGTCGGGCCTGGTGCGCTCCATTGCCGTGGCAGACGTCCAGCTGGGCGATGTTACGAATGCCGCATCGTTTTTGGGGCTGTTCGTTGTTGCAGGCCTCATGCTTTTACTATGGCAGCGTCGCTCGTTCGCGTTGAACTTGCATTTCGTGTTTATGGTTTCGTTTCCCCTGGTAGCGGTATGCCTGGCGTTCTTCCCGTTTGTCGAAGGGAAAACGCTGGCGTTTATCAGCGGCATAGTGTTTCTGCTGTTTTCCCTGGCGAACATCATCGTTATGCTGCAAAGCGCGCATATCTGCCTGAACCGAGGCTGCAATCCCTTTTTCGTGTATGGCTTCTTCGGGTCGATTGTAGGGTTCCTGCAAAACGGGGGCTTTATTTTCGGACACATCGCCATGGCAAATCGCCTGTTTGGCGAGCAGACTTCGTTCGCAGTGGCCGTCATTGGGCTTTTGGTGCTGACCATCACGCTGTACGCATTTGTGGGAAGAAGCGAGCGTTTCACCAGCAAGCTGCCGCAATACGATAACGTGGAGTTTCTTTCATTCGGCATGAAGCCGGGACAGCACGGACGCATGATGGCGTACCTTATGGCACCCGCGTCGCCCGCGGAGCAAGAACTTGATAGCAGCGTTTTCGCAGATGGAACCATCAATTTGAGCGAAGGCGAATATCAGGTTCTCGTCAAGGACGCCCTTTCCACTGCTGCTGAAGCGGGCGTCGACAGCGCAAGCGGCAACAACGCGAAGGGCGGCGAAGCGCATGGCGAAGCGCACGCCGCAAACGCTGCAGGCCGCCCGACGAGCGCATACACGAGCGCAGGCACAAGCGTTGCGGGTGCAGGAGCAGGCACGACGGCCACCGGTGCCGGCGCGAGCACAGCCGCAGACACCGGTACAAGCAACAAACGTGGGGCAAAAAGCGCACAGGCCGAAACGCGCCGCACGGCACGCAACCCCTTCCCCGACGACCTGTATCGCTCAACGGAAAAAGGACCGAGCCGCATCACCCTGCGCTGCAGAATCCTTCAGGAGGAATATCGCCTGACCAGCCGCGAGACAGAAATCATGGAGCTTATCGTGCGCGGTTACAGCGTTGCGCGCATTGCCGAGGAACACGTTGTGTCCGAAAACACGGTGCGCACCCACTACAAGCACATTTACGCAAAATTGGGCATCCACAAAAAGCAAGAGCTCATTGCCATGGTGGATGCCCTGAAAGATACGATATAACCGCGAAGTCGGCAGCGGCTCAACGGCGCATCGCGCCGCAAGTACGGTCTGACCGGTATGCAGGCGAGGACTGCCAGCTGGCCAATGCATGAGCGGCCTGGACCGACCGCCCGCGAAGCCGGCACGCGCCACACGGACCGACCGTCCGCGAAGCCCGCGAAGACGCCGGCCCCGCTCCCGTTCGCTAGCCGCGAACTTTCGCCTGAATGCGCTGCGTACGCTCGATGACCTGAGCCTTCGCCGCTTCAACATCGATGGTCGGCCAAGCGCCATCGCGATACACCACGGCGCCATCGCACATCGTAAGCACTACGTCGCTTCCGTGACCTGCGTAAACAACGTTTACCAGCGGTGCTGTCATGGGGCACCACGAAGGGCCGGTCACATCCAGCACGCAAAGATCGGCCTTGAAGCCTTCCTTCACCAAACCGCAATTGGTACGACCCTGAGCCACCGCGCCATTGCGCGTTGCCGCCGCAAGCACCTGCTCGGGCGTGACCACCGCAGGGTCAAGCTTGTTACCCTTAGGCAAAAGCGCCATAAGATACATGTCCTGGAACATGTCGTGATTGTTGTTCGATGCCATGCCATCGGTGCCCAAGCATACGTTCACACCTGCGTCCAGCATCTCGGCGATGGGAGCAAAACCGCTGGCCAGCTTCATATTCGATGCTGGATTCAGCGCCACAGAAACGCCTTTCTTCGCCAAAAGCGCAATGTCATCGTCGCTTAGCCACACGCAATGCGCCGCCGTCATGGAAACATCGAACGCACCCAGCGAATCGAACCACTGAGCAGGCGTCATGCCGTTGTGACGATCCTTGCAATCCTGCACTTCCGATGCCGTTTCCGCCAGATGGATCTGCATGCCAACGCCGTTTTTCTTCGCCCATTCCACAACGCTTTTGCAGGTCACGTCGTTGTTCGTGTACTCCGCGTGCACGCATGCCTCGAATTTGATGCGGCCGTTCGCTTCGCCATTGTGATTCGCAACGCCATCTTCCATTTCGGCGAAGCACGGGAATTCGGAAATGTCCTTGGGCTCGAACGCAATCGGACTCGTGCACAGGTTCGCCTTCATGCCCGCCTGGACTACGGCACGTGCGCGCTCGGGCGTGTGGTAATACATATCAGAGAAGGAAACGCAGCCGTAGCGCGCCATCTCCGCGCAGGACAGAAGCGTTGCCCAGTAATTATCCTCGGGCGTCATCTTCGCTTCAAACGGCCACACCATGTCGTTCAGCCATGCCTGAAGCGGCAGGTTTTCCGCGTAGCCGCGCAGAAGCGTCATGGGAGCATGCGCGTGCAGGTTGTAGAGCGCCGGCATAAGCAGGCGACCTGCACCTTCGTACACTTCGCCGAAGTCAGCAGCGTTTTCGGGCGCGCAATCGCCCACGTACTCAATGCGGTCACCGCGCACGCCAACCCACTGATGTTCCTTACATTCGAAGTTCTCGTCAATCAAAGTGATGTCTGCAAACAGCATGTTGTCCTCTTTCCTGTCGGCTCTTTCATCGGCTCTTTCTCGTTGATACACCCAAAAAACGTCTGCAACACACCTTCCGTGTTAGATTCGCTCTTATAATTGCATGACGTTATAGTAACCGCACACAGAAGCTTTCGCAAAGCATTC
>CAKUDT010000201.1 GCA_934645125.1 uncultured Eggerthellaceae bacterium | reverse complement strand
TGATGGCCATGGTGCAGGATGGTGCGTACCCTATTTCGCTTTCACGCGAATTCGAATTCGTGAAATCCGGCGCGCGCTTTGATTGCACGCAGCTCCACGATGCCATGGAAGAATATGCGGTGCCGCATTCCTGCGCACTGTTTGCTCGTGTGCGCGAAACGAAGACGCCGTACCTGGTGGGTGCGCTGGCTCGTATCAACGCATCGTGGAACAATTTGACGCAGCAAGCGCGTTTTGCCGCAGCGAAGGCGGGATTGCGTCCGCCTGAGCGCAACCCGTTCAACAATAACGTTGCGCAAGCCGTTGAGCTGGTGGACGCCGTTGAACGCTGTGCGGCGCTCTGCCGCGCTTTGGCGGCAAACGAGTTCGAGGGAACAACAACACCGGTGGCATTTACGCCGCGAGCAGGCAAGGGCGTAGGCTTTACCGAGGCTCCGCGTGGTACGGTGTTCCACGATTTGGAATTCGACGAGCGGGGTTACGTTGTGCATGCCACCATCGTTACGCCCACGGCGCAAAACGTGGCGAACCTGGAGGCCGACATGATGAAGCTTGCGTGCGATTTGGCGGCGCAAGGGGTAAGCGAAGACGAGCTCAAGCACCGTGTAGAAATGCTCGTGCGCGCCTATGACCCCTGTTTTTCGTGCTCGGTGCATTAGCAAACTGTCAAAAAAGAGCGCTCCGCACCTGCTTTTCGTGGATAAACATGGTTTTTTACCACGGGGAGCAGGCATTGGGGCAATGCAAAGCTGGTGTATGGTAAAATTCGCACTTACGTGAAAAGTTAAGTGGGAGAAACCTGTATGTCCTTTTTAGATTCGCTCTCTTCAGGAGATTTTCTTTCGAGTTTGGGCTCGCGCTCTTCAGTCGATCTTGCCATCGACTTGGGCACGGCCAATACGCTGGTGGCAATTCCCGGCGAGGGCATTGTGATCAACGAGCCTTCTGTTGTTGCAATTGAGAAGAGCACTCATCGTGTTTTGGCTGTTGGTACTGAAGCCAAGAACATGATCAACCATACGCCGGACGCATTTTCGGCGGAGCATCCCCTAAAAGATGGCGTTATTGCCGACTATGATGTAACGGAAGCTATGCTCTCCGCGTTTATCGACCGTGCGATTTCGCGCAAATACCCGTGGCAGGCCAAGCCGCGCATTGTCATTTGCATTCCGTGCGGTGCTACGTCTGTTGAGAAGCGCGCCGTTTTCGAAGCGGCTATTCAGGCGGGCGCGCGTCAGGCGTACCTGGTTGAAGAGCCCATGGCGGCGGCAATGGGCGCCGATCTTCCCGTGACCGAGCCTATTGGCTCCATGGTTGTGGACATTGGTGGCGGCACCACGGAAGTTGCCGTTATCTCGTTGGGCGGTATCGTAACGTCGTCTTCGCTTCGCTTGGCGGGCAACCGCATGGACGAAGCGGTGGCAAACTACCTGCGCGACTTGCTGGGAATCAAAATCGGCGAAAGAACCGCCGAGTATATTAAGATTGCCATTGGCTCCATTCTTCCTTTTGAGGACGGACGCGAGCGTGACCTGCTTATTTCCGGTCAGGACATGTATACCGAGCAGCCGAAGGAAGTCTCTGTTCAATCGGAAGACGTTCGTCGCGCGCTGCAGGCACCGGTCGAAGAAATGGTGTTCCATATCAAGGAAACGTTCAAGAAAACGAATCCCGACCTTGCCAGTGACATCATCAAGAACGGTATTTTGCTCACGGGCGGCGGCGGCTTGCTTTCAGGCCTTGACCGCTATTTGAGCTACCGTCTTGAGATTCCCGTTTGGGTAAGCGAGACGGCGCTGACGAACGTGGTTATGGGTTGCTCGAAGGTTTTGGAGACGCCAACAGCTCTGAGACAGACGCTCATGCGCTCCAAATAACACGAAAGCGCTTTAGGCAAACGTTATGCTTCAAACCTATCAGATGAAAAAAACTTCGAAGGACCCTCGGGTCCTTCTTGCCGTAATGCTCGTGCTTTGTATTGGCGTGTCGTTCGGTTACGCCCGCGAAGGGGAGGAAGGCATTCTTCACCAGGTCCAGGGCGCAATTTGCTCGGTTGTGCAGCCGCTTACGAAGGCAGGCGCGTACTTGGAGCTTGCGCGCGCCGATGCGGCAGATGCCATTACGAACGCTACGGCATCGGATGCAACGCTGTCCGAGCTGCGCGAGGAAAATGAGAGCTTGCGCCGCCAGCTGGCCGATGCAGAAGAGTACCGGCAAGAAGCCGAGCGCCTTGAGGGGCTCTTGAACATTTCCGAGAAGTACAGCATCACGGGCACGGTTGCATGCGTTATCGGGCGTACGTCCGAAGCGTACGACCAGGCCGTGACGATTGACGCGGGAAGTGCCGATGGCGTTGCTGTTGGGCAAAGCGTTATGGGTCCGAATGGCGTGATTGGCCAAATCATCAGCGTGTCCGATCATTCTTCCACGGTTCGCCTCTTAACCGACCCCCAAAGCGGTGTTGCCGTTTTGTTGCAGGCCACGCGCGAAGAAGGCGCGTGCGTGGGTTCGCTTGAGGGGCTGCTTTACCTTGAAGATATCTCAACCGATGCGAACGTGCAGGTGGGCGACGTTGTAGTAACTTCTGGCTTGGGCGGAAGCTATACGCGCGGTCTGATTGTGGGACAAGTCGTACGCATCGATCAGCGTCAAGGCGAATCCACGCGCCGTATTGTGGTTTCACCGAACGAGAACGCTGGCCCGCTCCAGGAAGTGATTGTAGTTTCGACGGTTGGTTCTCAGGGGGCGGCTGCATAAGTGGAAGCGATCCGCCGAAATATCAGTTTGGTGATAGCAGCGCTGCTTGCTTTTGTGTTTCAGCTGGTGATAACGCCGGCCATGACTATTGCGCTTATCCGCCCGAACGCCTTGCTGGCGTTTTGCGTGGTGCTTGCCATTGTGCGTCCGGCGAATTCCAGCATGGTTGTTGCGTTTGTTTTGGGCCTACTGGGGGGCGTTTTAAGCTCGCATTCCGTTGGAATTATGGCTGCAGTTATGGTTGCCATTTCGTTCATTCTGACACGCGTGTTCTCGGTTCTTGAGGGAAACTCCCAGATCATGGCATTCGCATGCATTGCAATTGCCGTGCTGATAGCAGAAATCGCCTACGGCTTTCTGCTTATCCAGTTCGGTATGGGCGTGTCGTTTTTGAACCTGCTTATGTATCGCATAGCCCCGTGTGCGCTCTATGATTGCATTTTGGCGTTTCTTATGTATCCGCTTGTCCATCATTTTGTTGGACCCCAGATTACAGCAACGCACATTCCCGTTGCGCAGCAACTACGCTAGGAGCGGCGCATGACTGCGGCAATTGTTGCGGCAATCATCGCAGCGCTTTTAGTGGCGCTTGCGATTGTTGTGGGAGTGCATCTTTATAACGGCTATTCTTCGACCCACACAAAGTCGAATCATCGATCTGTCAATACCGTGTCTTCAGTGGGCGTTTCTTCATCGATGCCTACCCAGGGCGCTTCGCATGCGGTAGGCACAACGGAAGGCGGCATGCCGGGAAAGAACCCCGCCGATGGGCTGAAAGTGCGTTTCAACGT
>CAKUDT010000200.1 GCA_934645125.1 uncultured Eggerthellaceae bacterium | reverse complement strand
AAGCAGGGATGATTGCCAATCCGCGCGTCCCGCTTTGCGGGGGCTGGTGGTGCGCGACATGTGCTATACGCCCAGCAATTGGCGCAGCACCGAAAGTCTTCCTGATTTTCTGCGCAAGAGCAACATTGTGGCCATCGAAGGCGTAGACACGCGCGCTTTAGTGCGCCACATTCGCGAACAGGGCGCGCAACGGGCAGTCATTTCCACCATCGACGCCAACCCTGAAAGCCTGCTGGAAAAAGTGCGTGCCAGCGCATCGCTCGTGGGCGTGAACTTGGCAGAAACAGTATCGTGCGATGAGCCGCACTCTTTCGCTAACCTGCCCGAAAGCCAAGCATTTGCCCTGGCCAGCCCTGCGCAGCCGCGCTATCGCGTAACGGTGTACGATTGCGGTGCCAAGCTTTCAATCCTGCAGAACCTGGTGCGCACAGGCTGCGAGCTTACCGTTGTTCCGTGGGACACCCCCGCCGAAGACGTGCTTGCCACGCATCCCGATGGCGTGTTTTTGAGCAACGGCCCGGGCGACCCCGATGCTGTGACCGAAACGTTTGCTCAGGCAGAAAAGCTCCTGGGAAAGGTGCCCGTTTTCGGCATTTGCCTGGGGCATCAGATGATAAGCCTGGCAAGCGGCGCACGCATGGAGAAGCTGAAATATGGGCACCATGGCGGCAACCAGCCCGTTATGAACCTGGTCACGAAACGCGTTGAGATAACGGCGCAAAACCATGGGTTCGGCCTGCTCTTCCCCACGTTGGGACCGCTTGTTCCCGAGCTGTCGGGCGGCTTTGCAGAACACGTTGATGACCTGCGTTTTTGGAATGAACACAACATTGCGCCCGTAGTTGATAATCCGCGCTTCGGGCGTATTCAGCTTACCCACATCAACTTAAACGACGGCACCGCCGAAGGCATTGCGTTTTTGGATATCCCCGCATTCTGCGTGCAGTATCACCCCGAAGCAGCGCCCGGCCCCACGGATGCCCACTACCTGTTCACCGCGTTTGCGCGCATGATGGACGGCATGAGCGCATCCGATGCCCTGAATATTGACATTACCGCAGATAGACTTGCCGGCTGGAACTTCGGACGCAGCGAAAATTCGGACATGCAATCCACCAGCTCTGCACTGAAGGAGGCCCATCGTGCCTAAACGCGAAGACATCAAAACCATCCTGGTCATTGGATCGGGCCCCATTGTTATCGGTCAGGCATGCGAGTTCGATTATTCGGGCGTGCAGGCGTGCAAGGTGCTTAAAGAAGACGGTTTTCGCGTGGTGCTGGTAAACAGCAATCCCGCAACCATCATGACCGACCCCGGCCTGGCCGACCGGACCTACGTTGAGCCCATCACGCCCGAGTTCGTGGAAAAAGTCATTGCGAAGGAGCGTCCCGATGCGCTGCTTCCCACTTTGGGCGGACAAACGGCGCTGAACACCGCGGTTGAGCTTGCTCATGCAGGTGTGCTGGATAAATACGGCGTGGAAATGATTGGCTGCGACCTGGACGCCATCGAGCGCGGCGAAGATCGCAAGCTGTTCGAGCAATGCATGGCGGAGCTGGGCATTGAAACGGCGCGCGGACAATACGCTTACTCTCTAGAGGACGCACGCACCATTGTAGAGGGCCCCGCGGGCCTGGACTACCCCGTTGTGCTGCGCCCCAGCTTCACGCTGGGCGGCGCAGGTGGCGGAATTGCGCACGATCGCGAAGAGCTTGACCTTATCGTAGGCCAGGGCCTGGAGCTTTCCCCTACCAGCGAAGTGCTAGTGGAAGAAAGCATCGAAGGCTGGAAAGAATACGAGATGGAGGTCATGCGCGATAAAGCAGGAAACGGCATTATCGTGTGCTCCATTGAAAACTTCGACCCCATGGGCGTGCACACGGGCGACTCCATTACCGTTGCCCCTGCTCAAACGCTCTCCGATGTGGAATACCAGCGCATGCGCGCCGCTTCGCTTGCCATTTTGGAAAAAGTGGGCGTGGAAACCGGCGGCTCAAACGTGCAGTTCGCCGTAAATCCCGAAACAGGCCGCATGATTGCCATTGAAATGAATCCGCGCGTAAGCCGCTCTTCGGCCCTGGCATCAAAGGCAACAGGCTTCCCGATTGCCAAATTCGCAGCTCAGCTTGCTGTTGGCTATACTCTTGACGAGATAACGAACGGCATTACCAAGGCAACGCCCGCGTGCTTTGAGCCCTCCATTGACTACTGCGTGGTAAAAATCCCGCGCTTCGCGTTCGAGAAATTCCAAGGTTCCGACAACACCTTGACCACCCGCATGAAGGCCGTGGGCGAAGTCATGGCAATTGGCCGCACGTTCGAAGAATCGCTGGGCAAAGCGCTTCGCTCCCTGGAAAACGGACGCATGGGCTTGGGCGCCGATGGCAAGGGTGCAAAACTTGAGGAATCCCTTTCCGCAGATCAGCTGCGCGATGCCCTGATACGACCCACCGCCGAGCGCATTTTTTACCTGGCAGAAGCGCTGCGTCGCGGCATGAGCTGCGAAGAAGTTCACAAGCTAACGCGCATCGACCCCTGGTTCATTGGACGCGTTGCTGACGTTTGCGCAATCGAAACGGCGCTGTCCGACATGAAGCTCGAAGAAATGGACGCCGATGCCTTCCGCGTAGCAAAGCAATATGGCTTATCGGATGTGCAGCTTGCCCACCTTTTGGGCAGCGATGAGAAAACGGTGCGCGCCGTCCGCAAGATTCTGGGCGTGCGCCCTGCTTTCAAAACGGTGGACACGTGTGCCGCTGAGTTCAGCAGCAGCACGGCATACCATTACAAAACATACGATGCCGCCGAAACGGAAACTGCCCCGAAAACGCGAAAGCGCATCATGATTCTGGGCGCGGGTCCTAACCGCATTGGCCAGGGCATTGAGTTCGATTACTGCTGCGTGCATGCCTCCTATGCGCTTTCGGCAGAAGGCTTTGAGACCATCATGGTCAACTGCAACCCCGAAACGGTCTCCACCGATTACGATACCTCCGACAAACTGTATTTCGAGCCGCTTACGTACGAAGATGTAATGGACGTTGTGGAAGCCGAAGACCCCGATGGCGTGATTGTTACCCTTGGTGGACAAACGCCGCTCAAGCTCGCACAGGCGCTGAAAGACGCTGGCGTGCCCATTATCGGCACCAGTCCTACCGCCATTGGCCTGGCCGAAGACCGTGATTTGTTCAGCCACATTTTGGATGAGCTGGAAATAACGTATCCCGCCGCCGGCATGGCAAGCACGTTCGAAGAGGCCTGCAAAGTGGCACAACGCCTGAGTTTCCCGCTTCTCGTGCGCCCCAGCTTCGTGCTGGGCGGACGCGGCATGGGTATTGTCTATAACACTGATCAGCTGCGCTCCTACATGGCGGAGGCAACGAAAGTTTCCCCTGATTACCCGGTATATCTTGACCGTTTCTTGGAAGATGCTGTTGAGCTTGACCTGGACTGCCTGTGCGATGGAGAGACCGTTTACGTGGGCGGCTTTTTGGAGCACATTGAAATGGCGGGCATCCATTCCGGCGACTCCGCTTGCTGCATTCCGCCGTTCACCCTGAGCAA
>CAKUDT010000199.1 GCA_934645125.1 uncultured Eggerthellaceae bacterium | reverse complement strand
CGAAACATTTGCCCGTAACGAACAATAGGACCTGAAACTATCTTTGCGAAGAAGAACGCCCAAAGCGCAACGTTCAGAAGGTTGCGGTCGGCCTTGATGGTTCCGCGGTAGACGTCCATGAAATACGAGATGAGCGAGAACACCAAAAACGAAATGCCCAGTGGTTGGATCAAGTTAAGCGGTTCGTATTGAACCGAAGGGACAAATTGCTGCAGCGTTTCAAAGAAGTAATCGGTGTACTTGTAGTAGACCAGAAACGCCACGGATGCTATCACAGCAACGGCAAGGACGAGCTTCTTCGCTGCACCTTGAGTTGCATCTATGACCAGGGCGAACGCATAGGTTGCTAGCACCGCCACCATCAAAAGCGGCAGATACTCCGCAGCAACCCAGTAATACGTGAACACGCTTACCGCAAGCAAAATGCCCTTGGCCAGGCTTTTTGCCACCACTCCTTCGCCGCCGATAATGCGCACGCCGTAATAAGCCGCCAACGTAAGCGGCAGCACCAGGCACAGGAATATCAGCGATGTAAGCGACAAGAAGGATCCTCCCGAACGCGGTTTTAGAAAAGTGATAGGTAAGTTTACTATTATTAGCCAAAAAGAACTGAAAGCGCCCGAGGTGAAAGGGAAATGTCAAATTCGCTGCCCGAGCAGTCTTCGCCATCCATCTGAGCAGGCACTTCGCGTTCGAATTGAACCGAAAGACGTGCCGCACGACGCAGCTCCATACGGGCAGAGCCCACATGTTTTCCATTTTTCGCACGCGCAAAAAGCGCAATGGCGCCAATCAAACCAATAGGCGGGTGCGCAATGCAAATGTCGAAAAGGCCATCATCAAGCTGCGCATCGGGGCAAACGCGAAAACCGCCGCCATACGTACAGCCCAGCTGCACGGCAAATATCAGAGACTGCCCCTGCTCGAGTGCATTGCCATCGAAAGTTGCCTGATAGGAATGCATATCGCGATGAAAGACCAGCTGATTGATGCCCGCCTCGAAATACAGCGCATTGCCCGTCTTGTTCGTGCGCTTGCGGCGCTGCACGGTGTCAAGCGCAATGGCGGCATCAATGCCAAACGAAAGCGTTTGCACGAAGTACTGGCCGTTACACACCCCCACATCCGCAGGACGGATGTCGCCTGTCAAAAGTTGGGCACAGGCGGTGTCAACGTCTTCGGACATATTCAGCGTGCGCGCGTAATCGTTGCCCGATCCCACAGGAATAATACCGAAAACAGGACGTTTTTCCTGTTCGACGGCCATCAGACCATTCGCTGCTTCGTGGATGATGCCATCACCGCCCAGGGCGATAACCGTCCGATACCCCTGAAGTGCGGCATCTGCTGCCAACTGCACGGCCTGCAAAGGTGCCGTGGTGGCAACGCAATCCACCGCCACACCCGTCTGCTCAAGCACACGCGCAGCATGCGCACCGGCAGCCGCCCCCTTCCCGTTTTGGGAAGCGGGGTTCACAATGAGCAGCGTATGTTCCAGGCAATTTGTCATGCGCCCCAGTATAGCACTGCAAGGTAGAGGGCGCGCTCACGACGCCTGCGCGCGATGTTAAAAAGTGACGGGGTCTTTTTCACATCCGCGAATAATCCCACGCTTGCCACCCCCTCTGCCAAGCACCTGCGAGGCGGCAAAAAACAACCCCACCCTTTGTTGACAAAAGGTGGGGTAATTTGACAACATTTGGCAGCAGCTGCGAAGAGTAACTAGCAGCCGTATTCTTCTGCGAGCTCTTCGCGCATCTTGTACTTCAGAATCTTGCCCGCCGCGTTCATGGGGAACGAATCCACGAACTTGATGTAGCGTGGAACCTTGTGGCGCGCAATGCGCTCGACCATGAACGTGCGCATCTCTTCCTCGGTCATTTCCTCGCCATCCTTCAAGATAATGCACGCCGCGGCCTCTTCGCCGTATTTCTTGTCAGGCACGCCTACGACCTGCACATCTTGCACCTTGGGATGCGTGTAAACGAAGTCCTCGATCTCTTTGGGATACAGATTCTCGCCGCCGCGGATGATCATGTCCTTCAAGCGACCGGTAATCACATACGTGGGCAGCATCTTGCCTTTCTTGTCGGTGTAACGCTCGTCGTACACGCGGCACGCCAGATCACCGGAGTGCAGCCAGCCTTCCGCGTCAACCGCGCCGCGCGTCTCGTTGGGCATCTTGTAGTAGCCCTTCATGGTGTTGTAGCCGCGGCTGCAGAACTCGCCGTTTTCGCCATCGGTCACTTCCTCGCCCGTTTCGGGGTCTACGATCTTGCACTCGATATAGGGGAAGTCGTGGCCCACGGTCTCGGTGCGCAAGTCAAGCGAATCGGTCCACTCGCTCATGGTGGAGCCGGGCGCGCTTTCGGTCTGGCCGTACACAGATATAATGCCCGTCATGTTCATCTCATCGGGCTGCGCTGCGCGTTTCATCAGGTCAGCAGGGCATCCAGCGCCCGCCATAATACCCGTGCGCATATGCGAGAAGTCGGTCTTCTTGTAATCCGGATGGTTGAACATGGCAATGAACATGGTGGGCACGCCGTTAAAGCACGTGATGCGCTCCTGAGTAATGCAAGAAAGCGATGCCTTCGCCGAGAAATACGGCATGGGGCACATGGTTGCACCGTGCGTCATGGAGCTGGTCATGGACAAAACCATGCCGAAGCAGTGGAACATGGGCACCTGGATCATCATGCGGTCAGCCGTGGACAACCCCATGCGATCGCCGATGGTCTTGCCGTCGTTCACCACGTTGCGATGCGTGAGCATAACGCCCTTAGGGAAGCCCGTGGTGCCGGATGTGTACTGCATATTGCACACGTCATCAGGCTTAACGGCAGCAGCCATGCGCAGAATTTCCTCTTTGGGCACCAGCGAGCTGCGGTCCATGGCTTCTTCCAGCGTCAGGCAGCCAGCCATTTTGAAGCCAACGGTAATCACGTTGCGCAAGAACGGCAGCTTCTTGCAATGCAGCTGCTCGCCGGGCACCGTATCTTTGATTTCGGGGCACAGCTCGTTGATGATTTGCGCGTAATTGGAGTCCAGCGCACGGTCGATCATGACAATCGTGTGCGTATCAGATTGCCTGAACAGGTACTCCGCTTCGTGAATCTTGTATGCGGTGTTCACCGTTACCAGTACGGCGCCGATTTTTGTTGCCGCCCAGAACGTGATGTACCACGCGGGCACATTCGTTGCCCAAATAGCCACTTTGCTACCCGGCTTCACGCCCATGCTCACCAGCGCACGCGCGAAGTCATCCACGTCCTCGCGGAATTCTTCGTAAGTGCGCGTGTAGTCAAGCGTAGTGTACTTGAAGGCATACTGATTGGGGAACTCTTCTACAATCCGGTCAAGCACCTGCGGAAACGTCAAATCTACCAGGTCATATTTAGGCCACACAAACTGACCGGTGCTGTCATGGTTCCACTGCAGCGAACGACCTTTCGCGCCCTTCGTGCTGGCGAAGCGGTCCATGTAGTTCACAAAATGCGGCAGAATGATTTCAGGCTCGGTCACGTCTTCCATCCATTCGGGCATCCATTCCAGCGAAATGAAGCCGTC
>CAKUDT010000198.1 GCA_934645125.1 uncultured Eggerthellaceae bacterium | reverse complement strand
GAGCCAGATGCAGCGGGGTCAAATCGAGCGGTGGAAGCCTGAAGATTCGCTTGCTTTGGCGCCGCGACCCAGGCATGTGTTCTCTGTTCTGGCAAATATGACGTTGTGGCATTTCTGCCGGAGCATGTTTTTGCCGCAACCGGTAAAAATGGTGCTGCGTGCCATTCATGCTGTGCCGTTTTTCCGCGCCGCATGGGCATCGCTGCGTGCGCGTCGTCTTGACGTTCCCGTGCTGGATGCTGCTGCAATTGCCATGGGCTTCATGCAGGGCAACGGTGCGAGTGCTGGTCGTTCCATGTACTTGCTGCATGTTGCCGATGCTCTGGAGGATTACACGCAGCGTCGTTCCGAGTGCAGTTTGGCGCAAAGCCTTATGGCTATTCCAACGGCGGCGCGCAAGCTTGATGGCGATTTGGAGATTGAAGTTCCGCTTGACCAGCTTAATCAGGGCGATGTGGTAGTTGCGCGTTTGGGAGATTCCATTCCCGTTGATGGCAAAGTCATAAGCGGCCAGGCGGCAGTGAACCAAAGCTCGCTTACCGGCGAGCCGCTTGCTATCATGCGCACGCAGGGCGATACCGTGTATGCCGGTACGGCGGTGGAAGATGGCGAGATTTGCATTCTTGTCACGGGTGACCCCAAGGCAAGCAAGATTCGATCCATTGTCGCGCTTATGGAGCAATCGGAAGCTATGAAGTCGGCAACGCAGAAACGCATTGAAAGCATGGCTGACAAGCTTGTTCCGTGGAATTTCCTGTTGGCGGGCGTGGTGGCGCTTACCACGCGCAATCTTTCGAAAACGGCTGCGGCGCTTATGGTTGATTACTCCTGCGCGCTGAAGCTCTCGGGCTCTATTGCCGTTATGGCGGCGCAGCGCGAAAGCGCCAAGCACGGCTTTATCGTCAAGGGATCGCGTTACTTTGAGGCAATGGCTGAAGCCGACGTCATTGTGTTCGATAAGACGGGAACGCTTACCGCAGCAGAGCCAAGCGTATGCCGTGTTGAGTCCTATTGCGAAGAAACGACTGATGAGATTCTTCGTTTGGCAGCATGTTTTGAAGAGCATTTCCCGCATCCTGTGGCCCGCGCCGTGGTCAATGCGGCGTTGGAAAAGGGCTTGGAGCATCGTGAGCGCCATGCAGAAGTGGAATACATCATTGCGCACGGTATCGCGTCAAGCATTGATGGAAAACGCGCTGTTATTGGTAGCGAGCATTTTGTTCTGGAAGATGAGCACATTGCTATCTCTGATGAGATTCTTGAGAAGATTCACGTCACAGCAAATGGCGCTTCTCCCTTGTTGATGGCGATTGACGGTGTTTTAGCGGGTGTTATCTACATTGAGGATCCGTTGAAGCCAGGCACAAAAGAAGTGGTGGATCAGCTGCGTGCTGAAGGCTTCAAGCGCATTATCATGCTTACGGGTGATAATGCGAGTGCTGCTCAAAAGGCTGCAGAAGCAGCGGGCGTGGACGAATTCCGGGCGAATCTTCTTCCCGAGGACAAGCACGCTCTGGTAAGTAAGCTACAAGAAGAAGGTTATAAGGTTGCCATGATTGGCGACGGTGTGAACGATGCGCCCGCTTTGGCGGCAGCGCACGTGAGCATTGCAATGAGCGGTGGCAGTGCTGTGGCACGCGAAGCAGCCGATATTTCGCTTGTTTCCGACAACTTAGGCGCGCTGGTGGAGCTGCGTAAGCTGTGCCGTGCTTTGCAGGCGCGTATGGCAGCAGGGTATCGATTCACCATTGGTTTTAACTCACTGCTTTTGGCGTTAGGTATTGGCGGCGTGATTTCGCCGCAGGCTTCGTCGGCTGCCCACAATGGCTCGACGATTGCGCTTTCCGCGCTGAATGCGCGACCGTATTTACCTGCAGAAACGTCGGAACGTGCTGATTAAGAGTGCACTGCGATTTTATCGAAAGGCAAACGCAGGTAAAATCAAGAAGACGTAGAAAGGCAGCCTAGGGAGGGCATTCACCTCACGACTCCGCCTGGATAATGCTTCATTGAGCTTGTGAATCGCTCAACTTATCCAGGCGTCGCAGTTCGGTTCAACCCTCCTTAGGTTGCCTTCTTGTTGCTTGTGCGGCGACGCACGATGTTCTCCGCTGGTAAAAGGATCATGCGTGACATTTGAGGTAGCATGAAAGCTTTTCAAGAGAGCGGTTGTTGGAAAAGCGGGTGCAAATTCGGGCAAATCGACGATAATCGGTGGTTCGATCGCCTTACAAGCTGCAAATTCAACACTTAAAGCGGCTGACCGCATTGATTCGATTTTTCATAGCAACATAACCCCAGGTCAATGAGCTGCATGAATATCGATAGGTTGACCATCAAATCGCCGACCACCGAATATCGTCGATTTGCCCGAAATGAAGGGGCTTTTGGCAACAAGCACTGCGCAAAGCCGATCTATCGAGCAAAACACTCTACTCGTTGCCGACCTTCTGCGCATAGAGCTTGAACAGGTGCGCCACGATCTTCTCCTCGTCGCCCTGGAAGCCGACGCCGTAGGCGGCCTCGACCGCGGCATCGAGCGCATGGTGCGCCGCAAGCAGGTCGGCGGGCATCTTATCGGGGTCGTAGAGGTCGGCGAGCGACTTGCCCGGATAGGCATCGCGGGCATCCAGGACCGCCTGCGCGCGCGCCTCGATCCCGGCACGCTGGGCATCAGAGGGATCGGGCCACACGAAGTTGTTGTAGACGACCCCGGCGGAATACCGGTAACGACTCTCGAGGCGCCCGCACACCGTGCGCATCCACGCGTTGTGGAACTGGGACTGCAGGACGCCGTAATGGTAAAGCGTCGCATTCGGTATCAGCTTGACAAGATTGCTGCACAACGTCGTCGGCGGCACGAACCCCATGGGAATATAGCGGCGGCGCTCGCTCGAAACCTCGGGCACGAGAACCGATGTCCCATCAGGCATGTTCTCCACATGGTAGTTCCGGGGTCTCTCAGCGAGCTTGCGCGTGGGGGCGCTGCTGCTCGAGAGCCGGAACCGCCTTACCGCCTCAATCCTCTCCCTGCACATCGGCAGTTCCATGAGCTCGTCTTCGGTGACGTCCGCAAGGTAGAGTATGTATCTGGGATTGCCGTTGATGAATTCCTGGGACCCCAGGAACGGGTGCATGAACTTCGCGGCGCCTGGCTCCTTTGCCAGGAAGTCGTCTCGCTCATCTGCCTTGAATATGTAGTTGCCGCCATCGATGGGCTTGTTTCCGATTCCCATGGCCGGAACGTCGCAGATCGGCCTGCTCCTGTTCCATATCAGCACGTTCGGCGCGTCGAACAGGTAGGGGTTGATGTTGGAGGCGCCGCCGGCCGAGGCATCCCCGTCCGGCGAGGGATGGTGGAACAGCCTCTTCGGGACATCCTGCTTGGAGAACCCTATGATCACGACGAACACGTGGGCCTGGTCGCTCGCCTCGCTCCTCCAGCGGAACGTGTCGTGGGCGAAGTCGATGTGCACGCCGAGGTCGGCGATGGGCTTCCAGATATTGGCGACCTGCTCCCCTTGGCAGATGGAGTTGGTGGAGACGAACGCGCAGCGGATCGGATGATCGCC
>CAKUDT010000197.1 GCA_934645125.1 uncultured Eggerthellaceae bacterium | reverse complement strand
CTCGCCGTCGATCTGCACAGCGGCAAAGGGGAATTCTTCGAGCGCAAGCAGGAGCTCATCGATTCGTACAAGGCGGCCGGGCGTCGCGATGAGATCCAAGCGGCGCTCAAGGAGCTCGCAGCGCAATACAGGTGCTCCGAGCCCGATGTGCCCGCCGACCTGTGCTGGCTTTACGGCCAATACATGGATGATTACCTGCACGACGTGGACGTTTGCCAGCGCTTTGCCGTTCGCAACCGCGAGCGCATGATGATTGAGATACTGGCGAGAACGGGCCTTGATGCCTCATCGGAGTTCCACACCGTCCACAACTACATCGACGTGGGCGAGATGGTGCTGCGCAAGGGCGCCATCGCCGCGCACACGGGAGAAACCGTGCTTATCCCGCTGAACATGCGCGACGGCTCCATCATCGCGAAGGGCCGTGGCAACGAGGCGTGGAACAGCTCGGCGCCCCATGGGGCTGGGCGCGCCATGTCGCGCAGCGATGCGCGGGAGACGCTCAAGATGAAAGACTACACGGCCGCCATGGAGGGCATCTATTCGACCTCGGTGAACGAGCGCACCATCGACGAGGCGCCGGGCGCCTACAAGCCCGTCGATGACATCATCGGTCCTATCGCCGAATCGGTGGACATCGTCGACATCATGAAGCCCATCTACAACTTCAAGGCGTCGTAGGAAATAGCGACGAATCGCTCCTTTTCGTCTGATGTATCCGACGTAAAACCGACGCAAATTTTTACGTCGGTTTTTTGCGCGTTCGATTTTTGAGTATCGTAGCACTGTTTTCAGTAGTGCCTTGGAGGGTTGCCTCTTGCCTTTTTCGGGATGTATGGATCGGTAGACCGCAACGATTGTAGGTGGCCGATAATCGAACGACTTCTCCTTGAATCAGGACAGATTCTTTTCGCGATAAAAACGATTTTCGATATTTTGACGATAGTTGCTATAATGGCGATAATAACGATAAAAACGAAAGATGCGAAAGCCCAGGTGTAAACATGACCTCAAGGAGCAAAAGCAAAACTAACCCGTTCAAGCCAACAGCGGGCGCCGAACCGCCCGTGCTTGTCGGTCGTGACCATGTGATTGATGACTTCATTGATGGGTTGGACGAAGGTGTTGGCGCTCCTGGTCGCCTTATGCGCATCACTGGACCCCGCGGATCAGGTAAAACGGTGCTGCTTACTGAACTCGGCGATGTTGCCCGAAAGCGAGGTTGGCTTGTGGTGGATGTTACCGCTCGCGCGGGGATGCTTGAGGAAATCATTTTGGCGCTTTCCGATAAGGACGCAATTGAGCTTTCGGCGGATATAGATTTGGGCATTGTCAAAGCGCATGCGTCAACGGGGCAAAAGGACGGGGCGAGGTCGATCAGGGAGGCTCTTACCAAAGCAACCAGCTCGGCTGTCGGTCGAGCAGGCGTGCTTATTACCGTTGATGAGGTGCAAGACGCCGACCGTGATGAGATGGTGCAGCTCGCAACAGCTGTTCAACACCTCATCAGAGAGGGAAGGGATATTGCATTCGTTTTTGCTGGCATCACAACGGGTGTGCTTGATTTCCTGAATGACGCTTCGCTCACTTTTCTGCGACGCGCAAAGGCCGAAGAGTTGGCACCCATTCCTCTGGATGAGGTCTGTGAGGCGTATGCTAAATCTTTTGCTGCGACTGGCATGTCTATTTCGGGCGATGCGCTAAAAGAGGCTGCTCAGGCGACATCTGGTTACGCGTTTCTTGTGCAGCTTGTTGGGTATCAGGTGTGGCGTAAGTGCAGAAGGCATGTTGACGAGTCGTCGATTGTGACGATAGATGATGCCAGAAAGGGAGTGGCGGAAGCCGACCGCGAGTTTTGCGACATGGTGATTCTCCCCGCGTTGTCGGGTGTGTCGAGAAGGGGCATTGAGTACCTTATAGAGATGGCGAAGGTTGATGGGGCTATTTCTACCGCAACAATCGCTCGGGGCCTTGGCGTGAAGCCATCGTCGCTAAGTTCTACACGGCGAACCCTTATTTCCAAGCAGGTCATTGAGCCTACTGCACGTGGCTTTGTCACGTTTTCCATACCACGCATGAGGGAATACATGAGGGAGTGCGGCGATGAGCTCATGGGCTGGTTTGGGGCATAGTGCTTTCGGATTGATGCGGGTAAGCTTATGGGGTGACTCTTGCATCTTTGATTTATTTCTTTAGTGATGCACGTGTCCCTTCCGTGTTGTTTCTAACTGCTGGGTGTCCCATATAAGGCACACGCGTTCGGTTTGTTTCGGGGTATTATCGATTTATGCATGAAACTTCGAGAAAGGATGCAATATGGAGATCCGAGTAGACGCTGATAGACTTCGCGATTACCTGAAAGATGAATACGGCACTGCTGCATTTAACGGCTCGCCTGCCGCTATTGTTGATGCGTGGGATGTGGACCGAATGAGTGGATATGAGCTTTGTGAAAAGGCCGAGGCGATGGGCATTGACCTCCGTCGATTCCAGGATTGATTTAGGGACTCGTTCGGGGAGATTTCCAAGGGTTTGACTGCTGTGAAAAGAAGGCGTTTAGCGTCTTCTTTTTATATGCAGCAGAGCACGTGATTGTAAAGGTGAGCCGAGCATCCGAGTGTAACGGTATAAGTTCACGTGGTCGCAGGGGTGATGTGTTGAAATCAACCCATGAAAGTTACGCTGAACTGCTTGCCAACTGATTCGGCGGAACTGTATCGTGAGAGCGGCTTCAGCGATTGTGCCGAAGCCGTTGTGCTTGACGGCGTTCGGGTACTCTTGGATATGGATTCTTGCGACTAAAATCCGCTGTTGGGGTGAGTGAGATATACAATATCAGTAGCATGGCACTAAGGGTATCAAGAAAGGACTGCTAGATGAGTAAGGAAACGGTATTTGAAGCGCTGTTTGGTGATGGATGCACGCCGGAGTAGTCGAAAAAGCGCGTCACAGAATATTTTAAAAAGTTTGAGGACCAAGAGAACCTTAAAGAGTGGACTCTGAGAAAAACGTTTGAGCAGTGGCCAAACAACACCGATAAGGCTGAGGTATTGGCTAAGATTACCCTTCTGAATGTTTTTTACAGCACATTTTTAAATAATTATGCGATCGATAAGACTAGCAAGATAGATATTGAGGGTATGGCTTCCGTCATAGTGGGCATCGAAGATTTCGATGAGCTTGTGCATTCCGCTAATAAGTCTGATCAAATACGCCTTGTCAATACCATTCGCTATTGTGGGAAAGCGTCAAAGGAGGAAAGTCCTTTCTATGACGCGTATTCTTTCGCAACGAAGTACTGCAACTGGCATAATCCGAAGGCGTTTCCGATAGTTGACAGATACTCGAAGGGAATGGTTTATTATCTTTCGCGGTTCATGGAAGGCGTAGGCCTTGCACCTGGTGATCTGACGCAGCAGGCTCTTCTTGATTACGAGACGTTTTGTGACTGGCATTCTAAAGTGAGTCGTTTTGTTTGTGAGCGTTGTGGAGCTGAGTTCAGCCTTAAAGAGATAGACGAATTCTTCTGGGTGTTTGGAAAGCAGAACTATCTAAGTATTTCTTAGTTCCTCGCTATGCGTGAACTCGGGCGTGTCATTGTTAAAGCTCAGCTAGACGGAT
>CAKUDT010000196.1 GCA_934645125.1 uncultured Eggerthellaceae bacterium | reverse complement strand
GAGCTTCACCTCACGACTCCGCTTGGATAATGCCTCCTCTTACTTGCGACTCGCTCAACTTATCCAAAGCGTCGCAGTTCGGCTCAGCCCTTCGCGCCCTTGCGCTTCGCATTTATCCCTTTCGCCGGCAGCCTCTTCCCCATCAGCCGCTTACCGCCGTCAAGCGCCGCTTGCGGCAAGATGCCCCGCCATTTGTGGAGCTTTCCGAATCTTCGCGAGAAATTCCTTACGCGAAATCGAGACAGTCCTTAAACTAACAGAGTTTGACCGTCGGGCGAGACCGGCCTGGTCAACCAGCTTTCGCGAACTCTTTCGCAGTTTTTTCTCTTCGGAAAAACAATAACCATACCAATAGCAAATATATAGAGACGCACATTTGAAACGAGGTATTTATGGCTCTTGATTTGGACAAACAACAAAAAACGATGATCCTGGTGCTTCTTATGGGCACCATTTTGGTCATCCTGAACGCAACGCTTCTTTCCCCTGCGCTGCCATCGATCATGGAGGACACCGGCGTTTCCGCCACCACCGTGCAGTGGCTTACCAGTTCGTACGCGTTGGTCGAGGCGTGCGTCATTCCGCTGAACGCGTTCTTCGTGGGACGGTTCTCCACACGCCAGCTGTTCATGGGCAGCATCGGATGGTTCTGCATTTCCAGCATTGTTGCTGGTCTGGCGCCAAATTTCTACGTGATTCTGGCCGCACGCGTGATGATGGCGTTTGCCACGGGCATCATCATGCCCATGTCGTTTACGCTGATTTTGCTCACCATTCCCCGCGAGAAGCGCGGCAGTGCCATGGGCCTTATCGGACTGGCGATTGGCTTTGCGCCCGCGATTGGCCCCACGCTTTCCGGCTTCATTGTTGATTCTTTGGGTTGGCGCGAACTGTTCTTCGTTGTGGCGGCGCTGTGCGTGGTTGTGCTTATTGCGGCGGCATTCAAGCTGAAGAATTTCCAAGGTTTCGAGAAGTCGAGCTTCGATGCGCCTTCCGTTACACTTCTGGGCGTAGGCATGGTGAGCTTGCTGTATGGCATTTCGTCTATTACTTCTGCCCGCAACATTGCGCTTGATGTGGCGCTTATTGTGGCTGGCCTGGTGCTTTTGGGTATTTTCTGCCGCCGTCAGCTCAAGCTGGAAAACCCCATTTTGCGCATTAGCGTGCTGAAGTCGCCAAAGTTTCGTACCGCCGTTATTCTGGTCGCGCTGCTGCAGGCATCGCTTATCGGCTCTGAGGTTGTGCTGCCGCTCTACGTGCAGCAGGTTATGGGCAACGGCGCTACTACTTCGGGTCTGCTCATGATGCCAGGTGCTCTCATTGGCGCGGTGTGCGGCCTGGTGGCAGGGCGCTTATTCGACAACTTCGGCGTGCGCGGTCCCGTGGTTTTTGGTGCTTGCATGGTTGCTATCGGCGCATTTGGCGTGACTACCTTTCATATCGGCATGGACATTCTGATGGTCACCGTTGTATATACCACCATGTCGATCGGCATTCAGTTTTTGAACACGCCGCTGAATACCTGGGGCATTAACTCGCTGGATAATCGCGTGATTCAGCACGCTAACTCCATTTCGTCCACCATGAATCAGGTGGGCATATCCGTGGGCACCGCGTTTATTGTAAGCTTGACCGCACTCGGCGGTTTTCTTGCCCCCGCCGATGCATCAGCCCAGGTTGTAACGATGGCGGGCGTGCACGCGGCGTTTTGTGGCATGTGCGTGCTGCTTATTATCGTTGTGCTGGGCATTTTGCTGCTGGTGCGCGAGAAATCCGCCGGTGCTGCGAGCGCCAACACCACCGACGCAAAGCCGCAAACCGGCGCCGCGGCCGGTCCCTTCGTGGCCTTCCCTTCTCTTGAGGGCATTGCCGGCATCGACCGCCCGTTTTTGGTGTCCGACGTCATGAACCCCCAGCCCAACGTGGTGTCGCAGGATGCAACCGTGCGCCAGGCGATTGACGCCATGCGCGCTACCGAGACCAGCGGCGTTCCCGTGGTAGATAGCACTGGTGGCGTGGTCGGATTCATTTCCGACGGCGACATTATGGGGTATCTTTCCGACCAGACGGGAAACCTTTCGGACGGCACGAATTACTTTGCGCTTATCGAGGACCAGGACTTTTGGACGCGCCTGGGCAGCCTGCTTGACCTCAACGTTATGCGCCTTGCCACGAAGCGCGTCATTTCCATTGAAGCACTTGATAATGCCGAGGTTGCCTTTAAGCTGCTCACCGAGAAGCGCATCAAGAAAGTTCCCGTGCTCCATCAGGGGAAATTGGTCGGCACGCTCTCGCGCCGCAACGTTATGAATGCGCTGGCAACGGCCGAAACTATGCTTGCGCAGAGCACTGGCGCGAAAGCTGGTGCGTAAGGGAGTCTGAGGGCTGTCGGGCGTTCACCTGCACTCGCGCGCAGCCACGAGTGCTCGTATCGGGCAATTTCGCGAAATGCAGCCGCCTTCCAATTCGATTAAAAGGCGTGGTGACCCGCTGAGGTCACCACGCCTTCTCTTTTGCAGCTCTCTTGCTGCTCTTTTGCGGCTCCCTGCGACCCCCTCCCCGAACCCCCTGCAGCTCTCTCGCGACCCACTTGTTGGAAAACCGGGGGTAAATTCAGGCAAATGCACGATAAATGGTGGTCCAGAATTCAGAACCAAGAATCACTCTAAGCAGACACGAAACTGACCTGGGCTTTTACTGAAGACCCTTTTCATGCTGGAACGGATTCGCTAAAAACACTCCCGAAATGCAAGCTTCGACCACCACTTATCGTCGATTTGCCTGAATTCGAGGGTCGTTTTCCAACAAGCACTTCCGACGTCAGCCGCTCTTGCACCGCTTGATGGCATTTTGTCAACCAATAAGTTCTTTTTGATAGCTTTTTGATAGCGAACTCGCTCCTTTTGATGGTTTCTTGTCAACACCGCAGCGCATGATAAGCAAAGCACTTCAAACTTATCCACGCATTCGCAAAGGAATCGCTATGACAGCACCGCGTATATTTATTACCCACCAATCAGCCTGCAAGTACTGGATTCATCGGGACTTATATGAAACATACGAATCGCGAGCAAAACCAACCGATGCAGATACGCAAAGCGCTATAGCGCTTAAAGATGCGCGCTCGTTGATTATCGGGCTCGATGAACGTGAGCCTTTGCATGTGACCGTTTCCTCCATTGTCAATCAACATCTAATCAATAGAGCAATAATTCATCGGCGCGATGTCCCCTACCCCGATTGGTCGTTCCGACGTATACGTCCCGATGTCTTTGTGGCCAGTCCCGAACTTTGCTTTTTGAATGCAGCAGCTATCTTGCCCTTCAACGCTCTTGTCCTTTATGGAATGGAGCTATGTGGAACATATGCAAGAACAGAAAGCATCTACGACCCTCGGCGCACAAACGAAATCGCAGGCGCAGGGATCGTGGGCGAGTTTCAACATGCAAGCACGACAAGCGACTATTCGGGCGCAAGCCCCGCTCGATATAAAAGAAATCCTCTTACTACTGTACAAAAAATCGAGGCTTATCTGGATAAATCAGAAGGAGCAGCTGGAGTCAAGGCTGCAAGACAAGCTTGCAGGTATCTTTTGAACGGCTCGGCATCGGCACGGGAATCTGTTCTTGCAACAATAATGACGCTCCCACCGCGCTTGGGCGGGTTCGGCATGCCGGCGC
>CAKUDT010000195.1 GCA_934645125.1 uncultured Eggerthellaceae bacterium | reverse complement strand
GGGTGTGCTTAACCTCGGGGTGGAACTGGGTGGAGTAAATCTTGCGCTCGGCGCATTCCATGGCTGCCACGGGGCATGTTTCGGTGGAAGCGATGACGCGGAAGCCTTCGGGCAGGGTGGTTACGGCATCGCGGTGGCTCATCCACACGGTTTGCTCGTCAGGGGTGTCTTTCAGCAGATCAGACTGGAGAGTGCGATCCTTAATTTGGCAGATGTCGGATTTGATGGGAGCCATGTCACCGCGGGGCTGCAACTCAGCGTCGAAGCGGCTTACGTTGATGCTCTCGTAGAAGTCAACGCGCTCCAAAGTAGCAGGGCCGTATTCGCCTTTCTCGGTATGGCCTACAACACCGCCGCAGTTTACGGCAATGGTCTGATGGCCATAGCAGAAACCCAGCACGGGAATGCCCAGGTTTAGCACCTCGGGGTCAATCTTGGGGGCGTCTTCGGCGTACACGCTTGCGGGACCGCCCGACAAAATGATGGCGGCAGGCGCCATAGCGCGCACTTCATCTGCGGTAATGTCGCAGGGAACAATTTCAGAATACACGTGCAAGTCGCGCACGCGGCGGGCAATAAGCTGGCCGTATTGAGCGCCAAAGTCGAAAACGGCGACAACTTGACCCGCGCCACCCTGAGCAGCGGGGGAGCCGGCAGCAAACGCAGCAGAAGAATCAGAGACAGTGGAAGCAGTCACGAAGAACTCCTTGTAAATCGACGAATATCTTTTCGGAAAAAATTCATGATAAAACTTCCGAAGGGTTCCGCTCCCGCTCCTTCCCAGAAATGCAGAAGTTTTTTCATATTTGAAACATAGGCTCTGCTCGCTCGATCGTTTCCAAGGCTTCATGCAATCTGAGTTGCAAAAATTGACAAGTTTCCGAAGCTTTTGGGAGCTTTTTGGGGTGCAATAGCAGCGATGAGGCGAAACCGGAAGAAGCGACCTGGGGAAACACTGAAACTTGCGGGTCGGCACTCTCCGAAGGCGACCGATTCATTCCAAAAGCTTCGGAAACTTGTCAATTTCTCGGTCATGCTCTGCACGAGTCGGAACGGATGAACCGCGCGGGTGGCGACCTTCGTGGCAAGCAGCGTTTGGAGAAGTGCTGCGAAACATCGTGCCGCTTACGACCATGCGCCGTTCACGGCACAACCATGCGCTTGTTAACCCCTTTGCCCGCTCAGCAAGTGCATACAAAATCGGCTGGGGAGATAAATTGTCGTGCGACATATGCGCCCTGCAGCACAAACATGTGGTAGATTGTCTTCAACAGAAAGGGCGGTGCTCTGCGCAGCTTGGAGACGCGCGAGCGAGCCAAGGGGCGCGGGGCGAAGTGCACGGTAAAGTAAGCGCAACAATACGATTGAGCCAGAGCGGCCAGGCAAAATCGAGGCAAAACGGCATAACATAACAACGTGCCGCGAAGCACCGAGATGCATCAAAACGCAAAAAACGCATCAAAACGCGGGGGAAGGGGGCAGCGTGGTTTTCAGCGAATTGATAGCCGTGTACCTTTTTCTGGGTGGCACTGCTGCTGGTGCCTTTGCACTTGCTGCATTTCTTGATGTTGCCAAGGGTGTAAAAGAGCACCGCCGCGGTAATTACGCAAAAACGTTTCTGCCGCCGCAATCGGTGATTTCCGAGCCAACGCACCAGCGTATGCGCAGGATTATCTACGGCGCCGCCTTGGTAGTTGTCGTAACGGGCGAGCTTTGCCTTGTCGCTGATCTAGGGCGCCCCGAAGCGTTTTTCTTCCTGTTCCTTTATCCCACGGGCAGCTTAGTTACCGTTGGCGCTTTCGCTTTAACGCTGCTTACCGCTTTTTTGGCTGTCGCTTTGGCCGATGCCGTTTTCGTGCTGCCGAAGCGGGCGCGCGTTGTGGCGTTTGCTGCGAAAGCAATTGGTATTCTCGTTGCGGTTGTTGTCATGGTTTACACCGGCTTGCTGCTCCAAAGCGTCATTGCGGTGGGCGTGTGGCAATCGGCGTGGCTGCCGGTGCTGTTTGCGGCATCGGCGTTTTCCTGCGGAGGTGCCGTGGTCGTGCTTGCGGCTTGCACTTGCGAAGACGTGCGCGTGACGCGTATCGTGGCGCGCTTGTTCGCGCGCGTTGACATTGCGTTTATCCTCCTCGAGGCTGTTTCGGTTGCGGCGCTGATTCTTTGCGTGAAGGACGTAGCGTCTTTGGCGGTTACGCAGCTTCTCGAAGGGGATTTGTCCCCAACTTTTTGGGCAGGATTCGTTGCGTGTGGCCTGGTGCTTCCTTTTGCAGCGGAAGTTATTTCTTTGGTGGTAAATCGGGAAATTCCCGCTCCTGCAGCTGCGGGAATTGCTATTTTAGTACTCGCTGGAGGCTTATGCCTTCGCATTGCGATTGTGGCCTGCGGTGCTGCGCCGTCGATATAAGGCGGGGAATCCAGGGGTGAAATGAGAAAAACAAAACGAGCAAGCGAAGCGCCCAGAACGAAGCAAGAGCGCAGAGCGAGAACATGAAGCAAGAATCCAAAGCAAGAAAACGAACCAAGCGCGCGAAGTAAAAGAAAGAAAGCAAGAAAAGAGTTACGTGAAGCAGCAGAATAAAGAAATACCGCCGTTTTCGTTTGACGAGTCCAGCGACTTGCCTCTGTGGGTGCAGCTGCGCAATCGCATGGTCTACCTTATCACGTCGGGCTTTTATAAGCCGGGCGAGAAGCTTCCGACCGTGCGCAAATACGCGGCCGACCTGCGCATTGCCTACAATACGGTAAGCAAGGCCTACATGGGACTTGAACGCGATGGCTATGTGACCACGGTGCGCGGCAGTGGCGTGTTCGTGAATGATTCGGGCGCCATTTTGAAACCCGCACCAGAAATAGATGCACTTGTTGAAGAGTTTGTAAAAGCTTGTCTTGAAGAGGGCATGGCGTATGACGATATCCCAAAGCTGGTATCGTCGTGCGTAAGGAGGATGAAAAAAGATCATGAGAAAACTCAACGGTAAGACCCCGCCTCAAGAGCAAAAAGACACGTATCGCCGCTCTGAAATGGAGTTCGGTGTTGCGGCGGACGCGTATCGCTCCGACCCCACGAAGAAAGCCACACGCAACGGTGCGGTTATGATTACTGTGGTGCTTGCCCTTGTCGCGTTTGCGCTGGTCTTTGCGTTGTTCGCTGCCGTATTCGGCAGATTGACGCTTACGGGGATCATCGTTTCCGTGCTGGTGGGGCTTATCGTGCTCTCATCGGTGCACGTGTGCATGGATTGGGAACGCGTGGTGGTCATGCGCCTGGGTCGCTTCGATCGCCTCGCGGGCCCGGGCTTGTTCTTCACCATTCCGCTGTTCGAATTCTGCACGTTACGCGTTGACCAGCGTATGAACGCCACGCCGTTTGGCGCCGAGGAAGCCCTGACCAGCGATTTGGTGCCACTTGACGTAGATGCCGTGCTGTTCTGGGTCATTTGGGACCCCGAAAAAGCCTGTACCGAAGTGCAAGATTGCCACTTTGCCGTGGCGCTTTCCGCCCAAACGGCGCTGCGTGATGCCATCGGACGTGCGTCGCTTCAGAACGTGGTTATGCGTCGTCATCAGCTTGACCAGGAGCTTCGTGAAGCGGTAGAACAAAAAGTGTCGGATTGGGGCATTTCTATTGTATCGGTTGAAGTGCGCGACCTGATCATCCCCAAGGAGCTGCAGGGCGTTATGTCGCTTGAAGCGCAGGCCGAATGCCGCAA
>CAKUDT010000194.1 GCA_934645125.1 uncultured Eggerthellaceae bacterium | reverse complement strand
CCTTGGCGCGCTCGACACCTTCGCTGTCTTCAAGACACAGCGAGAACGTAAGCACGGTGTTGAATGCTTCGAATGTGTCATCGAACCTGATCATTGGCTGTTTTCTGTTTGCTCCCTTGCACGTGCGATCCGGAAACGTGGAATCCCGCACACCGCTCTTCGGGCAAGCGATCTAATCCGAAATGAGCGCGTTCGCGATAGCGCTCACAACGCTGATGATAATGCTGCAAAGGAATGCGGTGCCGAAATTGGCGAACTCAAGCCCAATGCCAAACAACCCGCCCGAAAGAGACGCTGCCACGTACAGCATAATCGTGTTGATGAACAGGTAAAAGATGCCCAGCGTCAAAAACGAAATAGGGATAGTCAGAATTTTGAAGATAGGCTTGACCACGGTATCGACAAACGCAAGGACCAGCGCAAACGCCGCCAGTGCGCCCCAGCCGGTTCCGCCGACAAGCACCACGCCGCCTACAAGATTCACCGCAATAGCAACGGCAATGGCGGTAATAATCCAGCGAGCTACGAATTTCATAAGGACCTCCTGCGAGTGCGACCAACAACGCAACGGCGCGTAAAATCAAGCGCGGAATCAAAATAGCATATCGTGCGGTGGTGATATATCGCGCCTTGTACCAAACGCGTTTCGCCTGCATAATTCTATGCATTGTCTATGGCGCTCTTTTGCGAAAGATTCTGCTGAGGAAAAACTATACAATAAAAAGTCAACGAAAAAATGCCAACGAAATGCTGTGGGCAAATCGTAAGGAAGAATGAACAAAAGCGAGACATTACGGAGGAAACATGCCACGCGATGCTGCTTCGAAAAAACCGCATAAGACCAGCAGGCCGCCGAAAGCTCAGCGCGATGCCCAGAAGGCTGCGCAGAGAAATGCCAAAAAGGCTGCTCAAACGGAAGTTTCGCGCGATATTGCTGCCAAGCTGAAGGCTCGGCTTGATGGACCGCGCGCAAAATCGGAGAGAAACGATACAAGAGGTTCGCAGTCGTCCTACGCGAAGGGCACCGCGAAGAATGGCGCCGCAAGGTCGACTAAGCCTGAGCAGAGGGGCAAGTCCGCGGGCGCGGGAAAGTTTGCGGGTGCTGGAAAACCTGCTGGTGCAGGGAAATCGGCAAAACCTGAATATCGTGGGAAGCCCGCCAGTGCGGGCAAGCCGGCCGGTATGGGAAGGTCGGGCAAATCGGGTGCTCCGGACGCGTCAAGGAAGTTCGCGAAGTTTGACGAGGGAAGGAAATCGTCCTCGTTCGACAAAAAGCATGAAAAGCGAAGCGACAAGAAGTTCGACAAGGCGGATGGCTCTCGAGGCAGCTTCAAGGGTGAAACCAGGGGCGGCTACAAAGCTGCCGCAAAGGGTGGCTTCAAGGGCGGTTACAAAAACGACAAGGCTGATGGCCGCAAACGCGAGAAAGATTTCGACAAGAAGCAAAATCGCAGCTCAAAGTCTTTTGGCCCCGCTTCCGGCAAACCTGTTCGCGCGGATCGCTCCGACCGTCCTGCGCGAGGCGAGCGCTTGGATCGCTCGACGCGCGATGGACGCCCTGCATGCATTGATCACCCCGTCCGCACGCAGCGCGCAGCACGTCCGGTATCTGCTGCGCCCGCAAAGCAATCGGTGTTCTCTGCTGCTGTTGTGCGCGCTCGCAAGACAATGAAATCCCCGTGTTCCGTGGACGTTCAATGTGGCGGTTGCGAAGCTATCGCGCTGCCGTATGAACAGCAGCTTTTGCTGAAAAACGCGCTGGTAGCCGATCTTTTCGAAGGCGTGGGTGGCGATTTCGAGCTGCGTCCGATTCTGGGCATGCAGGATCCCTTCCGCTACCGCAATAAGATTATCAGCCCGTTTGCGCCGGGTAAGAAAATCGAGCAGCCGAAAGCTGCCGCCGGCGCCGACAAGGGTGATGACCAGAAAAAGAAGCGCCGTCAGCGTGGCTTGACCTGCGAAATTTTGACAGGTATGTACGAGCAGGGCACACATAAGCTGGTTCCCACCACGAGTTGTCTGATTGAAAACGAAGTGGGCCAGCAGGTTGTTTCCGCCATCAAGGCCATCATGCAGCGCCATGCAATCGAGCCGTACAACGAGGACACGGGCGAGGGCTTCATGCGCCACGTGGTGGTGCGCGTGGGCCACGAAAGTGGCGAAGTTCTGGTAACCATCGTCACAAACGAAGAGAAATTCCCGGCAGGTAAGTCGTTCGCGAAGGAACTTATCGTGCGCGTTCCGCAGGTCACCACGGTGGTGCAAAATGTGAACATGCGCCAGA
The DNA here is from genome assembly GCA_934645125.1 of uncultured Eggerthellaceae bacterium. Classification (GTDB taxonomy): domain Bacteria; phylum Actinomycetota; class Coriobacteriia; order Coriobacteriales; family Eggerthellaceae; genus CAKUOV01. The sequence continues at coordinate 1,447 of CAKUDT010000194.1, read as the reverse complement.
CGAACGTGATTCTGGGCGAGCAGGAAACGGTGCTCTACGGTCCTGGTTTCATTCTTGATACGCTCTGCGGGTTGAGTTTCCGCATTTCTTCTACCTCGTTTTACCAGGTCAACGCAACGCAAACGGAAGTTTTGTACAACACTGCCGTTGAGCTTGCGGGGTTGACTGGCACGCAGACCGTCATTGATGCGTACTGCGGTACGGGCACGATTGGCCTGGTGGCGGCAACGCGCGGCGCGCAGCGCGTCATTGGCGTTGAGAGTAATGCTGCGGCGGTGCGCGACGCATGGGAAAACGCGCACCACAACGGTGTGGAGAACGCAACGTTCATCGCGGCAGATGCAACCCAGTTCATGCGTGAATTCGCCCAGAAAGATATGGACGAGTTTGTGAACGAAGTCAGGGCGAATGCTGCGGCCAAGCTGGGGGAAGAGGCGGAAGACGCTGTTGCGCGTGTCGCTGGATTCGATGGTGCTGCGCCTGAAACCGACCGCAAAGCCGACGCAGCTCCTGTTGCTGACTTCAATGCTCCCATCGCCGCTGCCAATGAAACCGCAGGTCAAGAGCTGGTTCTTCTCATGGATCCGCCGCGTGCGGGATCTACGCCTGAGTTTCTGCAGGCTGCAGCGGACCTGGCGCCTGAGCGCATTGTGTACGTCTCGTGCAACCCTGAAACGCAGGTGCGCGACATTGAGCTGCTGCAAAAGCGCGGGTATGAGCTTCAGGTTGTGCAGCCGGTGGACATGTTCCCCCATACGGCTCATGTAGAAACGGTAGCGCTTCTAGCTCGGGGATAAACTTACGGCCGTCTTCTCCTTACGAATGTTGGACCGAAAGGGGGAGACGGTCTTTCTTTGCTGAAAGAGGGTTTCGAAAAAACGCGAAAGGGCGCACGGCTGGGAGCAAAAGCGCAAAAGAAGGTGTTGAAATGTACGACGTACTGATTGTGGGTGCAGGCCCTGGAGGAATCTTCACCGCCTATGAGCTGCTGGAGAAGCGGCCCGATCTGAGTATTGCCATTTTCGAAATGGGCAATGAGCTGGAAAAACGTCATTGTCCCATTGATGGCGATAAAATTAAATCTTGCATTCGCTGCAAACATTGCTCGATCATGAGTGGTTTTGGCGGCGCGGGCGCGTTTTCCGATGGCAAGTACAATATTACGAACGACTTCGGCGGCACGCTGTATGAGTACATTGGGAAAAAGCCTGCGCTTGAGCTCATGGAGTACGTTGACAAGATTAATCTGGCGTTTGGCGGTGAAGGCACGAAGCTCTACTCTACGGCTGGCTCCAGCCTGAAAACGAGCTGCATGCAAAACGGGTTGCACTTGCTGGACGCTTCCGTTCGCCATTTGGGAACCGATATCAACTACATTGTTTTGAAGCATTTGTATGACCACTTGAAGAATAAGGTCGAGTTCCACTTCAATTGCTTCATCGATCGC
>CAKUDT010000193.1 GCA_934645125.1 uncultured Eggerthellaceae bacterium | reverse complement strand
CAAGCGGCGAAACTAGTCGCGTGAGCGAAGAGAAGCGCCCAGCGGCCTATGTTTTCAAGACGCTGCTTGACCCTTACGCGGGCCGTTTGAGCTTCCTGAAAGTTATTGCCGGCACGCTTGAACCGGGCATGGAGCTGCTCAATAGCCGCAACGGCAAGAAAGAGCGCTTGGGCCACCTGTACCTGATGATGGGCAAGGAAACGAAAGACGTCAAACGCGCGAAGGCGGGCGACATCATTGTTGTTCCCAAGCTGGGCGAAACCATCACAGGCGATACGCTTTCGCAGACCGGCGAAATTTCTGTCGAAATGGCACCGATGCCTGTTCCGTACTACCCTGTGGTCATTGAGGCCGACGACAAGAAGAACGAAGACAAGCTGGGCACGTTCCTTTCCCGCGCGGCGGAAAACGACCCCACGCTTATCATCGATCGCAACGAAGAAACGCGCCAGAGCGTGGTGCGCTGCATGGGCGATACCATGGCCACGTTGTTGATTTCACGCCTGCAGTCGCAGGTGGGCATTGGCGTTCATACCGTGCCCGTGCGCATTCCCTACCGCGAAACCATCCGCAAAACGGCAGAAGCGCAAGGCCGCCACAAGAAGCAAACCGGCGGTTCCGGCCAGTTCGGCGACTGCTGGCTGCGTCTTGAGCCCAATCCCGGCATGGGTTACGAGTTCGTGGACGACATCCACGGCGGCGCTATTCCCAACGGCTTGATTCCTGCCGTTGACAAGGGCGTGCAAGAAACCATGGCTGCGGGCTACCTAGCAGGATATCCCCTGGTAGACATCAAGTGCACGTGCTACGACGGCAGCTATCATTCCGTTGACTCCAACGAAATGGCGTTCCGCACCGCAGCGCGCATTGGCTTCCACGCTGCGTGCGAAAAGGCGGACCCGGTGATTCTTGAGCCCATCGCCGAGATTTCCGTGAACACGCCTGAAGAGTTCGCGGGCGCCATTATGAGCGACATTTCTACGCGCCGCGGCCGCATTATCGGCACCGACTCCAACGACGACGGCGACACTATCATCATTGCGCGCGTACCGTACGCAAGCGTCATTACGTACACGAAGGACCTGCGCTCCATCACGCGTGGCTGCGGCACGTACACGTTGGAAATGAAAGATTATGAACAGGCACCTGTTGACGTACAGGCAAAACTGATTGAAGCTTATAAGGAATCGAAAGCTTAAGCGAAACTCGGCCGCTTAAGCGTAACGCATAGAAAGGAAACGATTATGGGAAAGAAAGCAGATGAGGCGCTGGAAATAACTCTTGAGGAGCTGCCCAACTACCTGCGCGCCAACCACTCCGCCTACATGGAAATTGGAGAAGAGCTCCTCTATTTGACCGACGCCAACGATATTTATTGGCGTGCGCAAGACACCAAAACCTTGAACGAGAAAGGTCACTACGTTGACTGTTCTCCCCTTGTTCCCACCGTTTCGGAGTTCATGGACCTGCCCATTTGGAAGGGTGGCGCCATCCGCGGATTGTTCGGCGCGGCAACATTCTATGCATCGGTGAAGGAATAACTTCGCGTTAGGAACCTGCTTGATTGGGAAGTTGTAAATGATTCCCCCATCAAGCGTTGAGCGAGCGGGGGCTTCGGCATGATGTCGGAGCCCCTTCTTCATGCCTGCGACGCTGCGCGTCCGCGAAAACGCGTGTCTACGAAGACGCCCCAAAAAAAAGTTAAAAAGACCCGTCACTTTTTCACCTGCGCGGTTTTGGCGATGAGTTTTTGATAGATGCGGTCGCGAATCCACGGCTCGGTGGAAAGCGCACAAGCTTCATCGATGGGGACCCACTTTACGCCGCTGTTCTCATCAGGCTTTATGCGCAAATTGCTCGCAGCAGGATTAGCCTGCGCTAAATACGTCACGTTCAAGTGCAAATGCGAGCTCACATACGCGCCACGCTTCTCATGGCCCGCAACCGTAAGCACCTCAACAGAAAAAACCTGACCGTCAAGCAGCAACTTTGCATCCGCCACGCCCGTCTCTTCTTGAAGCTCGCGCAACGCCACTGCAGCAAGATCTGCTTCGCCATCGGCATGCCCGCCAATCCACGACCAGGAGTTATAGATGTTGTGGTAGACCATGAGCGTTTGTGTGAACATGGGGTCAACCACCCAAATCGAACACGCCATATGGGCTTGTGCGCCGCGATCAAACACGTTGGGAACATCGCGAAGGGCACGCAGGATAACCTCTTTATCAACCGCTTCCTGCTCATTTGCCGGAGTAAACGCCCGAATGCTCTCGTAGAGCCGCTGCCGCTCTTCCACAAATGCTCCCATGATGCTTCCCTTCGCTTTCTTTTGCTATACCCCGTTGCCAGCGCCTTCGCCTTCGCCCGGCAATGTTGTCAAATTACCCCACCTTTTGTCAACAAGAAACGGGACACAAGGCGCAGAACTCGACAATAAATGAGACACCAGGCAATGGGCACGGTAGTGCGGCTCTGCCACAATGGCAGTATGAAGAACTCTGCACGACCCTTTGCGTTTACAAGGAGGCACATCATGACGACCTGCGCAAACACCACAAACACGGGCACCGCAACCACGGGAAAGAATCTCAAGAAGCTCACACTGCTGCACTCGAACGACCTTCACGGCGACTTTCTGGCCGAAGAGATTGATAAGAAGCTGGTGGGAGGCGTTTCGTATCTTTCCGGCTACCTGGATAAAGTGCGCACCGAAGAAAAGAACGTTATTTATGCCATTGCCGGCGACATGTTCCGTGGGTCGGTTATTGACAGCGAGTTCAAGGGCATAAGCACCATTGAAATCATGAACCTGTTGGGCCCCGATGTGGCGACAATTGGTAATCACGAAATCGATTACGGCGTGTCTCATCTGCTGTTTTTGGAAAAATGCTCCACGTTTCCCATTGTAAATGCGAACTTGCACATCTCCACGAACGGACGTCGCTTGTTCATGCCCGAAACCATCATCGAAATCGACGGCATGAAAATCCTGTTCATTGGCATCATCACCGAAGAAGTGCTGGCTGCGGCAAAATCTGACACCATGGTGGGAACGTTTTTGGACATTGAAGAAGCCGCCGTTGACGTGGGCCGTATTTGCAACGCCTACAACGCCACCGACATCGACTTTACCGTGCTGCTCACGCACATCGGCTTTGAAGAGGACCAGCGCCTGGCGGCTGAACTTGACCCGCTGTGGGGCGTTGACGTAATCATTGGCGGGCACAGCCACACGTTCCTGGACGAACCGTGCATCGTAAACGGCATCCCCATTGTGCAAGCAGGTACCGGCACCGATCAAATTGGCCGCTTCGACATTATGATTGACACCGACAACAACTGCATTGACACGTTCACCTGGCAAACCATCCCCATTTGCAGCGAGACCTGCCCACGCGACGAAGTGCTTGAGGATTTGATTTTGTCGTACAAGGATCGAACCGATCAGAAGTACGGCCGCGTGATCACGCGTTTCAAGTGCCGACTCACCCACCCCAGCCGCACGCAGGAAACGGCGCTGGGCAACCTGGTGGCCGATGCCTTCCGCGAAAGCCTGGGCGTGGATATCATGTTTGCAGGGTCGGGCTCTATCCGCAACGAGCAAGCAGGGCCCATTGTGACATTCGGCAACCTGAACGAGCTTTTCCCCTACGACGACGCTATTTACCAGATTAGCGTGACGGGCGCGCAGGTACGTCGCATGCTGCAGCACATGCTGCGCGATGAGGCATGGGCGGGACA
>CAKUDT010000192.1 GCA_934645125.1 uncultured Eggerthellaceae bacterium | reverse complement strand
GCGCCGTCGGGCGCGCCCGCCGGTCCCGATACGTCGGCGCGGGAGCGCATCCACGCGAGATCACAGCGCTCGGCGTGCCCGCCGTTCGCGATGTCGTAGGCGACCTGCACGTCCACGATGTTCAGCAGGCCGTTGCAGTTGACGTCGCCGCGGCCCAGGGCGAAGTACCCAGGATCCGCCGCGCCGCCATCAAGGCGGGCGTACGCCGCGTCAACGTGCGTGCCGTCGAACGCCGTGCCCGCGCCGCCGCTAAGCGCCACGCAGCCCTGGAACATGTTCTCGGAAGCCGCCGCCGCGGGGATGCCCGGGAACCCCTCCGCGACGTAGATCTTCCTGAGTTTGCCGCAGTTGCCGAACATCGCCGACACATCAGCTGCCTGGGAGAAGTCGAAGCCCGAAAGATCAACCGCCAGCAGTGACATGCACCCCGCGAACATCTCCTTCATGTTTGTAACGCCTGAAGCGTCCAGAGGGGAAAGATCGACCGTTTCAAGCGATTCGCAGTTGAAGAACATCCGGTATGCACTCGTTACCCGGGAGGCATCGAGTCCTGAAAGGTCCACAGAAGCGAGCTTTCGGAACTTCCAAAACATATAATCGCAGGTGACAGTAGACACGCCAGGCTCAATTCGCACAGAAGTGACCCAGCTGGCACCGTAATCCCAAGGACATGTCTCCTTCCACGACCACGCTTCCAGGGTGCCACGAGGCACACCGGGCACCGGTCTAAAGATGAGCGTCTTCGCGTCATCAATCATCCATTCGCACGAGCCGGACAGAGTCCAGCCTTCCGTTGTCTGCGGATAGACGAACGTCTCAACGCCCGAAGCGCGTGCCGCGTTCGCCACGAACATCTCGTTCGAATCCGCGTACGCGTTGCCCGCCGTGTCGATCCAGGCGTGCTCGTACATAACGCAGCCAACCAAATCGATCCCCGCCGCAAGCACAAGACGTTCAAGGCTCGGACAATCGCGGAAGAAGTGAGCCGTACTCGTTGAACGGGTAATGGTGAACGTCGACAAATCAACCGATTCGAGCGACTCGCATCCCTGGAAAAAGCCCTGCATGAGCTGAACTTTTTTAGTATCGAAGGACGTCAGATCGAGCGACTTGATTGACTTGCAGCTATAGAACATTTCACTCATATAGATCACGTTCGTGGTGTCGAAACTCGACAAATCGAGTTCCTTAAGCGCCCAGCAATGCTTGAACATGAAGGACATGTAAGTCGCCTTGGGGGTTTGAAGACCTCTCAAATCGACTGTCTCCAGTTTTTGGCAGCCGTCGAACATGCTGATGAAATTCGTTGCGTTCGAGGTGTCCAATCCGGATAGGTCGGCGGTGACGAGGTTCGTGCAGTAATAGAACATGTAATTCGCCCAGGCGGTCGATACGCCCGGCTCGATGACCACGGACGTTATCGAATCTCTCTGTTCACGCCAGGGCGCGGACTGGGTGTTGCCTGCGGGATTCATGCCCAAGTTGCCCGACGCGCCGTTGCCCAAGGGGCGGACGGTGAGCTTGCCGGCGGCGTCGATCATCCACTCGCACGTGTCGGCCTGCGTCCAGCCGGGAGTGAGCGTGGCGCCGGCGGGAGTAGCAGCCGCGGGCGCTGCAGGTTTGGCGGCGGGCGCGGCGGTTTGCGCAGCTGCGGCCGCCAAGGCCGATTGCGGCGCTATCGGCTCAGAGGATTTGGGGGGGGTCAGGGCCGGTGCGGCTCCATCGGCTGGCGCGCCGGGCGCATCGGCGACCTGCGCAAACGCCGCTACCGGGAAAAGCCCCAGCGCCAGCGCGGCCGATAGAAGGACGTTCGCGGTTCTCCGCAAACCAAAAGCCTGTCTTTTCATGGGCCACCTCTTCCATAAAAATGTCTCTAATACCACACCACGCAGTATACAGGCCGATGCCACCCCGCATCGAGCGCGAAAGTAAGATTGGGACACGTGTCCAACCTAGGCCCCCGATCTTGAGCCGCATGTCCCACCTTGTTGACAAACTACCCCACCTTTTGTCAACAATTCGTGCGCGGATCCAAGAATCCCAGCGGCGCACCAATGACCCCTCAGCAAAGAGACGAGCCAAGCGAAGGAGCAGCGAGCTTTATCACCTTGTGCGGCCCGGCCAGACCAAATGGACTCTACAAGGCGCCTGGCGGCAAGGGACGAGCCGAACTGCGACGCTTTGGATAAGTTGAGCGAGCCGCAAGCCAGAAGAAGCATTATCCAAGCGGAGTCGTGAGGCAATCCCTTGCCGCCAGGCGGCCCTCGATGCCACTCTCGTCACGCTCGGACTATCCACCGCAGCAGGACGCAAAAACCCGAGGCGCGCGGGGCACCTCGGGTTTTCGAATGCTCAAAATGTTGACAAAAGGTGGGGTAATTTGTCAACAAATAAGCTGGGTTAACAGGGGTTAGCAGGCTAGCGCCTCACCCCAGCCGCGCAAGGCGGCATGCTGGATGGCAAACGCGTCTTCGGCATATACCTGACCATCGGGCACACCAGCTGGTCCGGTGACATCGGCGCAGATACGCATAACCGCGTAATCGGGATGACCCTGATGTGCCGTGGTGGTGGCAATCTCGTAAGCAATCTGGGCATCAACCACATTGACCAGACCATTTCCTGTCACATCGCCGCGTTTCAGTGAGAAATACCCTGGAGCGGCAAACCCTTGGTCAACGCGCGCATACGTTGCATCGGTATAGGCAGCATCGTACGTAGTGCCAGCACCGCCCACGAGCTCTTGGCATCCCGAAAACATGCCCGACGAAGACACCACCTTCGCTGTGCTTAGCGCCTTCGATACATAAATCGCCTTAAGCTGGGAGCAATCCTGGAACATGTAGTCCATCTTTTTCACATTCGCGGTATTAAACGACGTTACATCGAGCGCCGTAAGCGACTCGCAAGCCGCAAAAAGCGACCGCATGGTTTCAACCTGGGATGTGTCAAACGAGCTCAAATCCAGCGAAGAAAGCGACGAGCAAGCGATAAACATGCCGTCCATGTCTGTCACGCTTGAAGTGTCCCAGCCCTTCAGGTTCAAATCCGCAAGGCGCATGCATCCATTGAACATCGAATTCATGCTCTTCACATTTGAAGCGTCAAGCATCGACAAATCAAGCGATATAAGTGCTTTACAGCCACTGAACAGGGAATTCATAGTTGTGACGCAAGACGTATCAAAACCCGAAAGGTCTAATGAGGCAAGCGACTCACAGCTGTAAAACATCTTGGACATATTCGTTGCCAGCGACGTATCCAGACCGGAAAGGTCGGCCGAAACCATATTCCCACACTGGAAGAACATGGACTCGCAGGTAACCGCAATAACGCCTGGCTGAATGTGCACCGCCTTCACCGACTCGCGCTGCGCATACCAAGGAGCCAGCCCAATCCAATGCTCCAGCTTTCCCTGGGTAAAGCAGCTCAGCGGCCGCACCGTAAGCGTACCGGCGGTATCAATCATCCACTCGCACGAACCCGACCTGGCCCAACCATCAGAAACCTGGAAAATCGCGTACGTTTCTGCTCCAGACGTCCGCGCGGCATTCGCTGCCAGCATGGCGTTCGTGCTATCGAAAACATTACCCACTGTATCTATCCAAGGGCGCTTGTTCAACATCGATTTATTGGAAAGATCCAACCCGGCAGCAAGCGTCAATCGAGAAAGCTTGAAGCACCCATACAGAAGATCGCCCAATGTGCTGGAATCCACCTTCGACAAGTCGAAATGGGATAAATCAAGCGAGGTGAGCGC
>CAKUDT010000191.1 GCA_934645125.1 uncultured Eggerthellaceae bacterium | reverse complement strand
AGTCGTACGAGCCACTGAGCATCGCTTACCTGAACAAAGGCGGCTACGAGGACATCATTGTTGCCGATAACCAGGGCTTTTACAAGGATTGTGGTCCAGAAATCACGTTGAACCCCGTTACAGGTTCGGGTGCTCAGTCCGTTGAAGCGCTGCTTTCGGGCGCTTCCGACATTGCTGCTACGGGTCAGGGCCCCGTGGCCGACGCGCTGAAAAACTACGGCGATCGTATTGTGGTGCTGGCGGGCACGAACATTTCCACGGGCGGCCAGGTTTGGGTTGCCGGCGCAGGCATGACGGGCGATAAGGCTATTGTTCCTTACGACAAAGCCAAGGACAACAAGGCAGAAGTTGCTGCGTCGTTCCAAAGCGCGGCGGCTGCTAACGGCGGTACCATCAAGTGCGGCGTGCAGAAGGGCGCAACTACCGAGAGCGAATTCAAGTCGTGGCTGAAAAAGATGGGCGTCTCTTTCAACGATTTCGGCGCCGAAGGCGACGGCGTGGTCACGCTGGTTGACCTGAAAGCGAACACCATTCCTACCGCGCTGGTATCCGGCGACATTGACATGATGGCGGCCAGCCAGCCGTATCCTGACACCGCTCTGAAGCAGATCGACGGCTCCTACAAGATTGGCTGCAATGCTGATGTCGATTCCTACGGCGTTGCCATGCTAATTACCACGAAGGAAGTTTACGAGCAGAAGGAAGCCTCCATTAAGGCATTCCTGCAGGCCGAGAAGAAGTCTACCGACTTCATGAACAGCAATGCCGATGAAGCTATGAAGATTTGCGCCGATAGCATTGGTACCGATCTGGATGCCCAGAAGGCTACGTGGGATATTGCGAACTTCCGCGTTGACATGAGCGATCAGAAGATCAGCACGCTGAAGGCGACGTGCGCAAAGAAGGGTCTTGAGATCACCGAAGAGCAGCTGAAGGCGCAGGCTCCGCTGGCGCAGTGGTGCGAGGACACGCTGAATAAGTAAGCAGCGCGCGCACGGATTGCGCGGGCGAAAACTTCGCAATGAAATAGAGTAAAAAGGCGGAAGTCGTGCGGATTTGAGTGCGGCTTCCGCGTGCTGTTATGCGAAAAGAGCATAACAGCACATCGGGACATGCAGACAGGGAGCAAACATGAACGAGCAGTTCAAGCAGAAAATCAATGCCATTGCTCAGGAGTGCTTGCGTGGCGCGCAGCAGAGTCGCGCGACAATCGTCGAGCTTCTGAGTGTTGATTCTTCATCGGGGGAAGCGGCGTATATGTGCAGCGTGGCGCACGACGTGGCGCTACGCGTGTCGGGCGGGTGTGCGAAGGTCGGCGGCTGCATTGGCATCGACTACGCCCCCTGCAAAATGAATTGCTCGTTTTGCTCGTTTGCGGAAAAGCTGGGCATTGTGACCACTGCGGTGCGCTTGAGCGATGATCAGATTTTGGCTATTGCCCGCGATTACGTGCAAGCTGGCGTGAATACCATAACGCTTCGTTCCACGGAGTTCTACGACGTGAATGAGGTGTGTCGCTTAGTGACTTTAATCAGGCAAAATGTGCCAGGAACCTATGAGATTTGCCTGAATGTAGGCGAGCTTTCTCCTGAGATGGCGCGCCATGCATTCGAGTGCGGTGCATCAAGCGCGTACCATGTTTTTCGCTTGGGCGAAGGCGTGGACACGCCGTTTGACCCCGAAGTGCGCAAGCGCACGGTCAGGGAAATCGCCGCTTCTCCCTTGAAGCTCAACACCGGCATTGAGCCGATTGGCGTCGAGCACACAAACGAGCAGCTGGCCGACCATATTTTGTTCGCACTTTCGTGCGACCCGGAGTCGTTGGGCATCAAGCCACGCGTGAACGTGCCGGGCACGCCGTTCGAGGGGAAGGCGCCGCTGTCAGATGAGCGCATTGCGCAGATTGTGGCGGTGATTCGCCTGGTCAGCGGCAGTCGCGTGAAATATGTATCGTCGCATCCGGGTGAAGCGCTCGCCTTGAAGGCGGGCGGCAACGGCAGCAATGTTGAGCGCGGCGCGTCGCCGCATGCGGCCGATTTTTCCGAGCGTGAGTGGCGCGGCATTACACCGCAGGACAACATTGCGCTTCTTCGTGCGGCGGGATTCGGCAGTGGGCTGGTGCATCCCGACCCTCGTTTTGTCGAAGGAGCTACTTGGTGGGCGCCTGGGCGGCTGACAGCGGTGGAGAACTCGACGTTTATCGGTGCAGATGGTGCAACGCTGATGCGCGGCGCCAATGGCGGCGTGGTGTCCTTGAAGCTTGCCGGTGCCGATGAGAGCGAAGGTGTCGCGGGCGCCTCTGTTGCCGTTTGCGGTGCTGCAGGCGAGATGGGTGCCGCTGCTGGCACTGCCGCTGGCGGGGCGGTTGGTGGTGCCGCAGGCGCCGTAGATGCCTTATCCGCGGTGGATGTTGCGTCGTCGCGCTCCGTTGCTGCCGACCCGCAGGCATCTGGCGTTGTAGGTTCCGGTTCGCAAGCTGCCGACCCGCGCGTTGTTGCGGAGATCGATCGCATTGCCGACGAGGGCTTGCGCGGCGCCGTCCAAAACGAAGAGACCATCCTTCGTTTGCTTAACCTTCCTGTCGATGGTCCTGAAGTGGCGTATATGCGGCAGGTGGCAGGTGACTTCGCCTTGCGCGTTACGGGCGGTCGCGGAAGGGTTGCGGGCGCCATTGGCCTGGATCTTCATCCGTGTAAGATGAATTGCGCGTTCTGCTCGTTCGGCGAAAAATGGGGCTTGGTGCGTGAAGAGCGCATTCTTACCACCGACCAGGTAGTTTCTATGGCGCGAAGCTATGTTGAGGCGGGCATTACGCAAGTTACGCTGCGGTCCACGGAATTTTACGACTTGAACGAAATCGCAGATATGGTCGCGCGCATTCGTGCCGAAGTGCCTGGTGACTACGAAATTTGCCTGAACGTAGGCGAGCTTTCTGCGGCCATGGCATATGCTTGCTGGCAAGCGGGTGCAAACAGTGCATATCATGTGCTGCGTATGGGCGAGGGCGTGGACACGCCTTTTGATCCCGAGGTTCGTCGCCGCAGCATCGATGCGATTTGCGCTTCGCCGCTGAAGTTCTCTTCGTGCATCGAGCCTATTGGTGTCGAGCATACGAACGAGCAGATTGCGCAGCGTATGGCGTATGTGCTGTCGCGCGAGCCGTATGCGGTGGGCATTATGCCGCGCATCCCCGTTCCGGGCACGCCGCTGGGGCACCTTCCCATGCTGGGACGTGCGGTTATGCGTCAGCAACTGGCGGTGTTGCGCTTGTGCGCGGGCAGCCACGTGAAGTACGTGAGTATGCATCCCGATGAGGTGCTGGGTCTTGAGCTGGGTGCCAACTGTTTCTCGGTCGAACGCGGCGCAATTCCGCGCGATACGGAGTTTTCTGAGGAAGAGTGGAAGGGTCTTTCGGCAGCTCAAGGGCTAGAAATTGTGCATGCTGCCGGTTACCGCTGTTGACAAATTACCCCACCTTTTGTCAACAAATGACGTTCATCTTTTCGTCCGGTGTTCGGGGCGAAATTGTTGACAAAAGGTGGGGTATTTTGTCAACAATCAAGGTGCGCGGTGGGCGGCGTAGGGGCGCTTTGCTAAAATGAGCGCGTTGAATCACGCGCCGCTCGAACGACGTCCATCGAACAAAAACGAAAGCAGAAAAACTCATGCTCAACCAAATCTATCAAATGCTTGATCCGGTCTCGTTCTCGATTGGACCGTTTTCAGTGCGTTGGTACGGCATTGCTTACATTTTGGGTTTCGCCTGTGCTGCGCTCAT